>NZ_JAOQJF010000013.1:0-92186 GCF_025567195.1 Alitiscatomonas aceti
AGAAAACCATAGCCCTGAAAAAGCCAGGAGTTCTGCGGACTGTCTCATTCTTTTGTTATCCGGGGAAAAAATCGGTATTAACCGACAGCCCCATTTTTAACTATCTTTCTCTACTTCCCAGCCTCCGCATAAAAGCATGCCGCCTTATGTCCGCCAAAGTCCCGCATTTCCGGCCGGGACTTTCCGCACTCCTCTGTGGCCATGGGACAGCGCCCCTTGAAGGGACAGCCCGCCGGGGGATTGATGGGCGTGGGCAGCTCGCCCTCCAGCTTGATCCGGGACCGAGACTTGGCCACGTCAGGATCCGGAATGGGAATTGCCGACAGAAGGGCCTTTGTATACGGATGGATCGGATGCTCGTATACCTGGTCTGCCGGCCCCTCCTCCACCAGATGGCCCAGATACATGACGCCGATCCGATGGGAAATATAGTTGACCATGCTCAGATCATGGGCCACGAACAGGTAGGAGATCCCCAGCTCGTCCTGGATCTCCTTTAAGAGATTGATGATCTGGGCCTGGATGGAAACGTCCAGAGCCGAAATGGGCTCGTCACAGATGATGAATCTGGGATTCAGGGCCAGGGTCCTGGCAATGGAGATCCGCTGCCGTTGGCCTCCGGAAAACTCGTGGGGATACCGGCGGATATGGTCCGGCTTTAAGCCCACGGTTTTTAAAAGCTCCGCAGCCCGGTCCTCCCGGTCCTTGGAGGAATCTAAGATCCCGTGGATCTCCATGGGCTCTTTAATGATCTCGCCCACGGTCATTCTGGGATTTAAGGACGCGTAGGGATCCTGGAAGATCATCTGCACCTCTTTCCGGAAGTGCTTTTCCTCCTCCTTCCCCAGCCTTGCGATATCCTGGCCCTTATAAAGGACCTTCCCTCCGGTAGCCGGGTAGATCTTTACCAGGGTGCGGCCCAGGGTGGACTTTCCGCAGCCCGATTCTCCCACCAGGCCGTAGGTCTCTCCCTCGCCCACATAAAAGCTCACGTCGTCCACAGCCTTTACGATCTGCTTCGGGGAAAACAGGCCCTTGGTCACATCAAAATGCGTCTTTAAATGGTCAACCTGAAGAAGCGGGGCCTTCTCTCCTGCCGCTTCCTTTCTGATCTCTGCATCAGCCATGGTTCTCCCCCTTTCTCCTGTTGGCCTCCTCCAGCCAGCAGGCGCACTGGTGGGTGGCGGAATATGTAGTCACCTCCGGCATATAAAGCTTACATACCTTCATGGCCTCCGGGCACCGGTCCACAAAGGGACATCCGGCCGGCGGCTTTAAAAGATCCGGCGGAGAGCCTGCAATGGGCTTCAGCTTCTCCTTCTTTTCCGGATTGTGGACACACTGTAAAAGTCCCCTGGTATAGGGGTGCTTCGGATCGTAGAAGATCTCCCGGTCGCTGCCGGATTCCACGATCTTTCCTCCGTACATAATAAGGATCCGGTCACAGAGACTGGCCACCACACCCAGATCGTGGGTGATCATGATCACCGAGGAATTCATTTTTTCCTTCATATCCCGGATCAGATCCAGCACCTGGGCCTGGATAGTCACGTCCAGGGCCGTGGTGGGCTCGTCGGCAATGATGAGCTTCGGATTGTTGGCCAGGGCAATGGCAATGATGATCCTCTGGCGCATGCCGCCGGAAAATTCATGGGGATACTGGTTCAGCCGCTTTTCCGGAGACGGGATCCCCACCTGCCCCATAAGTTCAATGGCACGGGCACGGGCTTCGGCGTCCGTCACCTTCTGGTGGTTTTTAATGACCTCTGTGATCTGCTTTCCGATCTTCACCACAGGATTTAAAAAGGTCATGGGATCCTGGAAGATCATGGCCATCTGATTGCCGCGGATCTGATCCATGGCCGCCTCATAGGCCTTATGGTCCGGGAAGGCGCTTTCTGTGATCTCCTGTCCATTTAAGGAAACGCTGCCGCCAGTGATGGAGCCGTTTCCGGCCAGAAGGCCCATGACCGAATACATGGTCACGCTCTTTCCGCTTCCGGATTCACCTACAATGCCCACAGCCTCCGATTCTCCCACAGAGAAGCTGATGTCCCGCACCGCATGGACCGTACCCTGGTCGGTATGAAAGTCTACACACAAATTTTTTACGTCCAATAATGCCATGGTACACCTCCTAACGGTTCTTGGGATCCAGCGCTTCTCCCACGCCGTCGCCGATAAAGTTTAAGGAAAGCACGGTGAGGCAGATGGCAAGCACCGGCCACACGATCTGTAAGGGATAGCTCTGGATCACCGATCTGGCCTCGCTGGCCAGGGTTCCCCAGCTGGCCTGGGGCAGGGAGATGCCGATTCCGATGAAGGCCAGGAAGGACTCGGTGAAAATGGCCTCTGGCACCATTAAGGTGGTGGAAACGATGATGGGGCCCATACAGTTGATGATCAGATGCTTAAACAGGATCCGGAGCTTTCCGGCGCCGATGACATAGGCCGCCAGGGCAAACTCCTGCTGCTTTAAGGTCTGCACCTGGGTACGCACCTGCCTGGCCATTCCGATCCAGGAGGATACGCAGATGCCTAAAAGCACAGAGCCGATGTTGGAGCCGAATACCATCATGATAAGGATCACGTAGAGCATGGACGGGATGGAATAAATACAGTCGATGATCCGCATCATGACCATGTCCACCTTTCCTCCCACAAAGCCGGAGATGCCGCCGTATACCACGCCGATGATCAGGTTTAAAAATGCAGCCACAAAGCCCACAGCCAGGCTGATCCTGGCTCCGAACATCAGGCGTACCAGGATATCCCGGCCCAGCTTATCGGTCCCCAGAAGGTGGGACGCCGACGGAAGGGCGTTGCGCAGGTCCAGATCCTGGGCGTCATATGTATAAGGGGATACCATGGGTACAAAAATGGCCAGAAGGATCATGATGGATAAAAATACCAGACCTCCCAGGGCCAGCTTATTCTTTTTAAAGCACCGCCAGGCGTCCTGCAGATAGGTCTTGCTCTCCATGGCGATAAATTCCGTATTCTTCTCGCTGTCGTCCAGTTTTTCAAACATGGAATCGTCCAGGAGTACCTTTGTCTCTTCCATTTTACCGCCTCCTATCTGCCAAGCTTGATCCGCGGGTCGATCATCGCGTTGGCTATGTCTGTGATGATGTTTGCAATAATAATGAACGCTCCGTAAAGGATCGTCAGGGCCATGATCATGGTATAGTCACGGTTGGTGATGCTGGTGACGAACTCCGCGCCGATGCCGGGAATGGAATACAGGCTCTCAATAACGAAGCTGCCCGTAAGCAGGGTGGCGATCATGGGGCCCGCATAGGTGATAACCGGGAGCATGGCATTTTTTAAACCATGGCGCAGGATCACCAGCTTTTCCGGCGTGCCCTTGGACCGGGCCAGAACCATGTAGTCCTGCTTCATCACTTCACGCAGGCTGGAGCGCACCAGCCTGGCGATCATGGAGATGGGGGCAAAGGACATACCCACGGCCGGAAGGATATAGTGGAGGGGGCTGTCCAGGCCCACAAAGGGAAGCCACTGGAGCACCACGCCGAACAGAAGGAGCAGCAGCACCGACAGCAGGAAGCCGGGCATACTGACCCCCGCCGTGGCGATGACCAGTACCAGGTTCGCCAGCCATTTTTTCTTCGTAAACGCCGCCACGGTCCCCAGAAAGATCCCCGTCACCAGGGCAAAGGTGATGCTGACCGCGCCCAGGCGCATGGTATAGGGAAGGCCGTTTTTAATGATCTTATCGATGCTCTTTCCCTTTCTGTAAATGGATACGCCGAAATCGCCCTTGGCGGCATTTTTTAAATACATCACATACTGCTCGGACACAGGCTTATCCAGGCCGTATTTTTCATAAAGCCGCTCCTTCACCTTGGCCGGAAGCTTGCTGGTCTCTCCGGCAAAGGGAGAGCCGGGGATCACATGCATCAGGAAAAAGGTGACAGTGGCCAGAAGAAACAGGGTGAAAGCGCCCACTGCCAGGCGCTTTGCAATATACTTTAACATTCGCTTTTTTCTCCTTTAAGATACAGATCAAACCAGTCGTTCATCTCCTTCAGACGGTGCATCCGGTGCAGAGGCTTTCCGCTTCTGGAGAGCTCATGGTTCTCTCCCTCGAACAGCACGGCCTTCGAGGGTACTCCGTGATATTTGATGGCCGCGAACATCTGCATTCCCTCTGACAGGGGGCAGTTATAATCCTTTAAGGAATGGATGAACATGGTCGGAGTCTTTACCCGGTCTGCGTAAGCCACCGGAGAACGCTCCCACAGCTCCTTGGGAGCCGTCCACGGCGTCTTTCCTCCGTTTTCGTTGACGTCAAAGGAAAATCCGATCTCGCTGCAGCCAAAATCACTGAGCCAGTTGGAGAAGCTCCTCTGGCTTACAGCAGCCGCGAACCGGTCCGTGTGGCCGATGATCCAGTTGGTCATCCAGCCGCCGTAGCTGCCGCCGGTGACACCGATCCGGGCCGTATCGATGGCCGGATACTGTTCACATACGTGATCCACAAACTCCATGAAATCCTGGAAGTCGATGGTGCCGTATTTTTCTCTCAGGTCCGCGAACTCGTCGCCGCGGCCGTCGCCGCCCCTGGGGTTGCAGAGCATGACGAAATATCCATTGTTGGCGAATACCTGCATCTCATGGAACATGGTATTTCCAAAGGCCACTCTGGGGCCGCCGTGCATATCCAGGATCGCCGGGTACTTCTTTGAGGGATCGTAATCCTTGGGAAGGATCACCCAGCCGTCGATGTCCACGCCGTCGGAATCCGTAAAGCCCGCCGGATGGAGCTCACCCACATACCGGTCCTTTAAGGCCGCACCGTTAAGGTCAGAGATCTGGCGGTATGTATTGGAGGCAGAATCATAGAGGTAGATCTCCTGGAGCTTTCCGGGCGTTCTTCCCACCATGGCGAAACCGCCCTCCACCTGGCAGAAGCAGTCCACGGAACCGTCAAAATCCACTGCCGTGGAAACACAGCCGTCCTTTGCAGAAAGCACTGGTCCCCTGGTGCGGGCGCAGGAGGTAAAATACGGAACTCCTTCCTTCACCAGGAATTTTTTTCCTCCTCCCAGGGATATATCCCCAGTGGGAACAGAGCCCACGGAATTGCCGTGCTTTGCAAAAAGCGCTGCTTTTCCGTTTTCCCATACATAAAGATCCGGATACTGGCCGCTGCCGTATTTGTCCATGGTGCTTCCGGCAAAGAACACCTTCAAGTCCCGGCCTTCTCCGCAGCAGCCGAAAAGACCGATGTGCATGTCCCCGTCCTTCACGTATTCCGTAGTGGTCTTTGTCCGGCAGTCGTAGCCGTACATGCCGTTCTTCATGGGCAGCACCTGGTCGTAGGAAACGCCTGTGTACACAATGGTCTCCCCGGAAAGCTCAAAGCCGCTTACGGCAAACAGGGGAGCTGTCACCCGCTCACAGACTCCTTCTTCTTCCTGGTAAGTAAACAGGGTATTTCTGAACCTGGACACAAAATATGCGCCGTTCTCCCAGTAGGGAAGCTCCTCGATGATGTGGTAGTCCTGGTATTCCTTCAGGCCGTCCTCGTCCTCCGGCTTATTGAGATCCACTGTGGCGGAAAATACGTAGGAGCCGTCGGCCATTTTTTTCATGTCATTGACGGAATATGGGATCTCAAAGGCCCGTTCTGCCTCTCCTCCCTTTAAGGAAAGGCGGTAGAACACGGTCTTTTCCTTTCCGTCCTTTGCCTTGTCCTCGTGTTTTCTCACTGAGGAGAACAAAAGCGTATCCTCGCTGTCAAATAAAAGATGGGATTCCGCGCCAAAGGAAGTCAGTTTCCTGACTTCCCCTGTGCAAAAATCCGCGATATATGCCCATGAATCATAGCTGTTCTTTTCCTTATTGGCCTGCTTTGCCAGGAAAGCCGCCTTTTTCCCCGACGGGGATGCCACGATCCCCGACAGAAACTTATAATCCAGTAAATCGCTGATTTTTAACTTTTCCATGACCGTTTTTTAAGTCCTCCTATTCAAAATATCCGTAAGAGTAGACCGGAACATCGCCCGGCGTCATGTAAACGCCCTTCAGGTTCTCTTTCTTTAATGCCGGCTCGTTGAAATCAAATAACGGGATCACATATACCTGCTCCTCCACCAGATACGTTTCGATCTCATGGAGCTTGTTCATATATTCAGTCCTGTCAACGATCTTTGTCACGTCTGTCATCATCTGGTCGTAGGTATCGTCCGCCACGGCCGCCACCGGCTGCATGGCCTGGGTCCACTGGTTTAAGAACTCGGACGGATCGTTGGTGCACATAAGCGCATAACGGGCCATCTCAAAGTCGCCCTGGTCGATCTGGTCGTAGAACACGCCGGACTCAACCACTTCCAATTCCACATTGACGCCCACGGCCTTCCACATCTGCTCTAACATCTGGGCCACATCAGCGTGGATGGAGTTGTTGGAATATTTATACTTTAAAGTCAGAGGATTGGATTCGTCATAGCCGGCTTCCTTTAAGAGCTCCTTGGCCTTTTCCGGATCGTATGCCTGGTAAAGCTGCTTTGCATCTCCTTCTTTACGGAAATCGTCCTCTGCTCCCTTCATTCCAAAAGGAACGTATCCGTAAAGGGGCGTATAGAAGTTGCCGGCATTGATGGCCTTCACGATCTCATCCCGGTTAATGGAAATAGCCAGGGCGCGGCGCACATTCACATCCTTTAATGCCTCCGGTCCCTTTTCCCCGGAGTTTAAGTCGATGGAGTATACCGACTGCTGGGGACGGTTCCACAGCTCATTCTGATTTTCATAGGTGGAAACGATGGAGGCGCTGATGGCCAGGGCCGCATCCAGATCGCCGGTCTTGAAGGCTGCCGCCTGGGCATCCATATCGGGCATTACCTGGAAGGTGATCTCATCCACCGTCACATCCTCTGCATCGTAGAAGCTTTCATTTTTTGTAAGGACCACCTTCTCATTCTCATTGCAGTAGTCCAGCACATAGGCGCCAGTCACCGGGTATCCCGGCTCCACAGCCCACTCAGAAAATCCGGCCTCTGCCACATCCTCTCTTAAAGGAAGGAAGCCGCCGCCGCATAAAAGGCCTGTGAAGAATGCACAGGGTGTTTTTAAATGATACACCACTGTTGTATCATCCAGAGCCTCCACACCGGCAAAGGAGAAGGTCTCCAGATCCACCTCTGTATCTGCCAGATACTCCTCTGCGCCTTCCAGATAGCGGACCATCTTATCTGTAACGAAGCCGTTTTCTGCACCGTAGGTCAGGTTCCTGTTGATCCCAAAAACAAAATCGTGGGCTGTAATGGGCTCACCATCGCTCCATACCAGGCCGTCCTTTAATTTGATTGTATAGGTAAGGCCGTCCTCGCTGACCTCCGGCTCTCCGGCTGCCAGATCCGGCACCACGCTGCCGTCCTCTAATTTTTTATACAGACCGGCATACATATGAGCCAGGGCATACCGATTGACTGTCTCCGTGGAAAGGCCCGGATCCAGAGTCGTAAACTGCTGGCCAACGCCGACGGTAATGGAAACCGGCTCGCCGTCTCCCTTTTCTGCCGCAGAGGTATCTGCCTCTTTGGATGCTTCTTTTGATGTCTCTCCGGACTGGGAGCTTCCGGAATCACCGGAGCCGCTGTTTCCGCATCCGGCCAGAAAACTCATACACATGGAAGCCGCAAGAACGGCTGAAAGGACCTTCTTTTTCATATCTGCTCTCCTCCTTATGTCACTGTCTGAATGTTTATGCATGCTATTATACGACTATATGAATAAAAATGCAAGCACATTTTATAAATATAATAGCCCCGGAACAGTCTTTTCTGCATTTTCCTGCATAACTGACTGTTCCGGGGCTTAAAATATACGGATTATTCCTGGATCTGGATCCCTCTGGGACCTACATGAGTCGCAAATACGATCTGGGTACTGGTCTTTCCAAATTTCTGAAGCTGTCCCAGAAAGGTATCCAGCTTCATGGTACTTTCAAAGGCTGCTTTCATGATCACCGAATATTCACCGGTCACACTGCTGCATTCCAGTATATTCGGTATGGACTCTGCATATTTGTAAAATTTATTCTTGTCCTCCGGCTGGACGTTCAGATTGATGTACGCCAGGATATGGTATCCCATCCGGATAGGGCTCACCTTTGCCTCATAGCCCAGGATGATCCCGTCGTTCTCCATCCGCTCGATCCTGGCGGATACTGCCGGAGAGGATAAAAATGTTTTTTCTGCAATGGTCTTTAAGGAAAGCCGTCCATTCTGCTGCAGAAGCTTCAGGATCTCCTTATCTACACGGTCGATCATACGTTATTCTCCTTTAAACCGATCTCGCCATGGTACACCTCCACGGCCGGACCAGTCATATAGACCCGGTCGTTCTCCCGGTCCCAGCGGATATTTAAAACGCCTCCCAGAAGCTCCACATCCACCTGGCTTCCGGTCTTTCCGTTTAAGGCGCAGGCCACAGCCACGGCGCAGGCTCCGGTGCCGCAGGCCAGGGTCTCTCCCGAGCCCCGCTCCCAGACCCGCATGATCACATGGCCCTCATCCACTACCTGGACGAACTCTGTGTTAGTCCTTCCCGGAAAGCGCTCATGGGACTCAAAGGCCGGTCCGATCTCCTTCAGATCCATCTCCTTCACTCCGTCCATGAACACCACTGCGTGGGGATTTCCCATGGAAACTCCTGTAAACGCATATTCCTTTCCCAGGACCGTGATGGCTTCCCCGATCTCTGAGGTCTGCTCCGGACGGCCCATATCCACGGTCACCGTCTCCACTTTTCCGTCTCTGACATGAAGGCTTAAATGGCGGATCCCCGCCAGAGTTTCCACGTCGATCTCTGTTTTATCCACAATGCCATGATCGTAAACGTACTTCCCCACACAGCGGATGCCGTTGCCGCACATGGTCCCCTGGGAACCGTCCAGATTATACATATCCATCTGGCAGTCTGCCTTCTCTGACGGCTTTATGAGGATCAGTCCGTCAGAGCCGATCCCGAAATTCCGGCTGCTGACGAACCTGGCCGTCTCCTCCGGATGTTCCACTGTCTCCTCAAAGCAGTTTACATAGACATAGTCGTTTCCCAGTCCCTGCATTTTTGTAAATTTCATTTTTCTACTCTCCGATATGCTCCATCCCCTGGGCGAGGATTGTTTCTATGTGGCTGTCTGCCAGGGAATAAAGAACGCTCCGGCCATCCCTGCGGAATTTTACCAGACGCATCTGCTTCAGGATCCGGAGCTGGTGGGAGATCGCCGACTGGCCCATATTTAAAAGGCTGGCGATGTCGCAGACGCACAGCTCCGACTGGCTTAAGGCATAAAGGATCCGGATCCTGGTGGAATCCCCGAACACACGGAAAAATTCCGCCAGCTGCTGGAGCTCGTCTCCCTGGGGCATCACGTCCATGACCTGCTTTACCACCTGCTCGTGGACGTGGATAAAATCACAGTGGGGGGCTATTTTTTCGTCCTCTTTTCTTCCCATTCTCTTCCCTCTTTTAGCGGACCAGAAGCTTACTGATCTCGAACTGCTCCTCTGAGATATCCTTCGTCATGTTCAGCGCTTCCTGGATATCGTAATCCACAAACCGGCCGCCTCTGTACGCTACGATCCGGTTGCTCTTTCCTTCCCATAAAAGCTCCGCCGCCTTGGCTCCCATAATGGAGGCGTAGACACGATCCTTACAGGTAGGGGTGCCGCCCCGCTGGATGTGGCCGATGATGGTGGCCCGGGTCTCGATCCCTGTGGCCGCCTCGATCCGTCTTGCCATGGACGTGGAGTGGCCGATCCCCTCGGCGTTGATGATGATGTGGTGTTTTTTGCCGCGCTTTCTGTTTTCAATGATGCGGTTGATGAGATACTGCTCATTGCCATCATACCGCTCTGGAAGCAGGATATCCTCGGCTCCGTTGGCGATCCCGCACCACAAGGCAATGTATCCCGCACGGCGGCCCATTACCTCGATGATGCTGCACCGCTCATGGGAGGTGGACGTATCCCTTACCTTATCAATAGCCTCCATGGCTGTGTTGACAGCTGTATCAAAACCGATGGTATAATCGGTACATGCGATGTCAAGGTCAATGGTTCCCGGAAGTCCGATGGTATTGATCCCCAGGGCAGAAAGTTTTCCCGCTCCCCGGAAGGAACCGTCACCGCCGATGACAACGACTCCGTCGATGCCGTGCTTCCTGCAGATCTCTGCACCCATCTTCTGGCCTTCCTCCGTCTGGAACTCTTCACAACGCGCTGTATAAAGGATCGTGCCTCCCCGGTTGATGGTATCGGCAACGCTGACGCTGTCCATATCCACGATCTCTTCCTGGAGAAGTCCCGCATATCCTCTCATGATGCCCTTTACCTTGAGGCCTTTATTGATGGCCGTCCTTACGACTGCACGGATCGCCGCGTTCATTCCGGGCGCGTCGCCGCCGCTTGTCAGTACGCCGATGGTCTTAACCTCTTTTTTTGCCATATGTTCATTCCTCCAAATTACCTGCATGCTCATTGATGCCTAATCCCTAGTTTAATCTATTTTATCCCGCTTTTCAATGGTTTTTTGCACAACTTTGACATTTTTTTCACCAAGTAAAGTGTACAGTTCCTCCAAAAGCCTTCCCTGGGCGTTGATGGCCCAGCTGGGAGACAGCCGTCTGAGCTTTCTCTCCTTCTTCAGATACATGACCACCCGGTCCTTCCCCTCGGATTCCCGAAGGACCGCCATGACGCTGTCCACGGTCCTTTCATAAAACTCCTGGTCCTCAAACTGGAGCCACAGCTCGTTGGGAATGGCGGAAAACGGGATCACTTCCTCACATACCAGCTTTCCCACCGGATCGTCTCCAATGGAAGCCCGGCCCCGTAAAAAGACCTTGGAATCCTCCGTCAGATACTGCTTGTTTTTCTCATAGATCTTCGGAAAGACCAGGGCCTCCACGGTCCCCACCATGTCCTCCAGGGACACAAAGGCCATCAGCTGGCTGGTGCGGGTGGTCTTTACCTTTTTGGCCGTGATCATGCCTCCCACCACCACAATGGAATTATCCTCCACCACCGTATGGCCGTCCTCATCCACGATGAAATCTGAGGTCCGGGCCGTCACGTTCTTCTGCCACAGCTCCTGGTATGCCTCCATGGGATGGCCGCTGACGTAGATCCCCAGGGTCTCCTTTTCAAAGGCCAGAAGTGTCTCCTTATCAAATTCCCCCACATCCGGGAAGGACACCTGGAAATTGCCTTTGTCTTCCTCCGGCGCAATATCGAAGAAGCTCATCTGCCCCTCCATCACTGTCTTTTTCTCCCGTGCCTTGTTTTCCAGGAGCTCCGATGAAACGTACAGCTTCTGCTTCCTGGTGCCTGGAAGGGAATCCAGGGAACCGGATTTTATGAAGCTCTCCAGGGTCCTCTTATTGACCTCCCGGTTGGACATCCTGGATACAAAATCCTCCAGGGTGGAAAACGGCCCGCCCGTCTCCCGCTCGGAGATGATCACGTCCACCACAGCCCGGCCCACGCTCTTAATGGCCGAAAGCCCATAGCGGATGCTGTTCCCGGAAACGGAAAAGCCGCTCACGCCCTCGTTGATATCCGGAGGCAGGATCCCGATCCCCATGTTCCGGCAGGCCAGGATATATTCTGACACCTTTGTGACATTATCCATGATGGAGGTCATAAGGGCGGCCATGAATTCCCTGGGATAGTAGTATTTTAAATAGGCCGTCTGATAGGCCACCACGGCGTAGGCCGCCGCATGGGACTTATTGAAGGCGTATTTGGCGAAATCCGTCATGTCGTCAAAGATCTGGTTGGCCGTCTTTTCGTCAATGCCGTTGGCCGCACAGCCTTTTACTCCCTCTTCCTCATTGCCGTAAACGAAATTCTTCCGCTCCCTGGCCATGACATCCGCTTTTTTCTTGGACATGGCACGGCGCACCAGGTCGCTCCTTCCCAGGGTATACCCGGCCAGGTCTCGGACGATCTGCATGACCTGCTCCTGGTACACGATACAGCCGTAAGTGGGCTTTAAGATATGCTCCAGCTGGGGGCAGGTATAGGTGATGGCCGCCGGATCATTCTTTCCCTTTAAATATTTGGGGATGAAATCCATGGGGCCCGGGCGGTACAGGGAGATCCCGGCGATGATATCCTCAAGGCTCTCCGGCTTCAGCTCCTTCATGAAGCTCTTCATTCCGCCGCTCTCCAGCTGGAACACGCCGTCGTCCTTTCCTGTTCCGATGGACTCCATGACCTTTTTATCATTGAAATCAATGTGGTCCAGATCCAGCTTTACACCATGGTCCTTCTGGATCATGGCCACGGCATCCTGGAGCACGGTCAGGGTCCTGAGACCCAGGAAATCCATTTTCAAAAGTCCCAGCTCCTCCAGTGTGGTCATTGTAAACTGGGTGGTGATGGTGCCGTCGGAGCCTCGGGACAGGGGCACGTATTCGTCAATGTTCGTCCGGCTGATGACCACTCCGGCCGCATGCATGGACGTATGCCTGGGAAGCCCCTCCAGCCGTCTGGACATGTCGATGAGCTTATGGACCTGCTCGTCGGTATCGTAAAGGGCCTTGAGCTCCGGATTTTTCTTTAAGGCCAGGTCCAGGGTGATGTTCAACTCCGCCGGGACCATTTTGGAGACCTGGTCGCAGAGGCTGTACGGCAGGTCCATGACCCTTCCCACGTCCCGGATCACGCCCCGGGCCGCCAGGGTACCAAAGGTGACGATCTGGGCCACCTGGTCTTTTCCGTATTTCTCCACCACGTAGTCGATGACCTCCTGGCGGCGTTCATAGCAGAAATCCACGTCGATATCCGGCATGGACACCCGCTCCGGGTTCAGGAACCGCTCGAACAGAAGCTGGTAGCGGATGGGATCGATGTTGGTGATCTTTAAGCAGTAGGAAACGATGCTGCCGGCTGCGGAGCCGCGGCCAGGGCCCACGGCGATCCCATGGGATCTGGCAAAGTTTATGAAATCCCATACAATAAGGAAGTAATCCACATAGCCCATGCTCTTTATGACGCCCAGCTCATATTCCAGCCGCTCCTTTAAGGTCCCGTCGTCCTCCGGATACCGCTCCTTAAAGCCTTCGCTGCACAGATGGTTTAAATAGCCCCAGGAATCGTAGCCCTCCGGCACCTCATAGCGCGGCAGCTTTGTGACGCCGAACTCGATCTCCACGTTGCACCGCTCTGCGATCTTTGCCGTATTGTCAATGGCCTCGGGGATGTAGGAAAACAGCTCCCGCATCTCCTCCTCGGATTTCACATAATACTGGCCGCCCTCATACCGCATCCGGTTTTCATCGGCCACCTTTTTTCCCGTCTGGATACATAACAGGATATCGTGGGCCTCCCAGTCCTCGGCGTTGATATAGTGGCAGTCATTGGTGGCTGCCAGGGGGATATCCAGCTCTCTGGAAAGGCGGATGATCCCCTGGTTCACCTGGCGCTGCATGGGGATCCCGTGATCCTGGAGCTCCAGGAAATAATTTCCCCGGCCAAAGATCTCCTGGTATTTTAAGACGGCCTCCTTCGCCTCCTCGTAAAGCCCCCGTGCCAGGAACCTGGGCACCTCTCCGGCCAGACAGGCGCTTAAGGCAATGATCCCCTTATGGTACGTCTTAAGTACCTCCATATCCACCCGGGGCTTATAATAAAAGCCGTCCACATATCCCTTGGAAACGATCTTCATCAGATTCTGATAGCCTTCGTTATTTTCCGCAAGAAGCACCAGATGGTAATACCGGTCCTCGCCATGGACATTTTCCCGGTCAAACCTGGAGCCAGGGGCCACGTAGACCTCACAGCCTAAAATGGGCTTGATCCCCGCCTCCCTGGCTGCCCGGTAAAAATCAATGACGCCGTACATGGCCCCGTGGTCGGTGATGGCCATGCTGTCCATTCCCAGCTCCTTTGCCCTGACCGCCAGCTCTTTTATTTTACTGGAACCGTCCAGGAGACTGTACTCCGTATGGACGTGTAAGTGTGTAAAAGCCATCTGCTGCCTCCTCCGTTAAAAAGAGGCTGTTTCCTATGGGAAAACAGCCTCCTGGACTTAATTATTGCTCAGATATTTCTCAATATCGTTGATCGCCTTTTCTTCATCTGCTCCGTCAGCCGTAACGACCACCTGTTCACCAACCGGAAGGTCCAGTGTCATCATCCCCATGATGCTTTTGGCATTGACTTTTTTATTGTCGCTCTGAACATAAATCCTGCTTTCATAGCTGCTCGCAAGCTGAACCAGCATTGCAATCGGACGTGCCTCCAGACCGGAAGCCAATTCAATAGTAACGGTCCGTTTTGTCATAACAATCCTCCTCATAACACATGGACAGCAAACCTCACTGTCCAGCTCCCTGCTCCTCCCTCAGGCGTTCTGCCAGTTCGCAGAGCTTTCTCAGCCGGTGGTTGACCCCCGACTTTCCAACAGGCGGTTCCAGGTCTTCACCCAGTTCTTTCAGCGTCGCTTCTGGCTTTTCAAGCCGCGCCCTGGCGATCTGCGCCAGCCCTGGCGGCAGGCTCTCAAACCCGGCCGTATCCCGAATGAAAACAATATCGTTGATCTGCTTCACCGCAGCGGACACCGTTTTGTTGATGTTGGCCGTCTCACAGTTTACCTGGCGGTTGACGTTTCCTCTCATCTCCTTCAGGATCCGGATATTTTCCAGCTCCATAAGTGACAGGTGGGCTTCCATCACATTCAGCATGTCGACGATCTGACTTCCCTCTTTAATATATGCCACATAGTACCGTTTCCGCATGACAATTTTTGCCTCTATGTCAAAAGTCGCCATAATGGACTGGATCTGCCGGGCCTTGGGCTCCGTGGCACAGACGATCTCAAAGTGATAAAACTTTTCCGGATCGCTGATGGAGCCGGACGCCAGGAAGGCGCCTCTTAAAAACGCGCGGCGGCAGCATGGATTCTGTACCACCACGTTTCCCACCACCGACAGGTTTTCTCCGATCTCCCCATCTTCGGAAAGCAGCTTTGTGGCCTTCAATACCCGGAGCGCATCCTCGTGCTGTTTTACACAGACGGAATAGACCCGGTTCTTTCCCAGGTGCGCATTCCGGCGTATCGATATGTCAGTTTCTATATTAAATGTTTTTTTCAATAAAGTAAAGCACTTTCTTGCAACTGTTACATTTTCCGTATGGATCTTAATGGTATACCGGTCGTCCCCCGATATCTGGATCCCTCCGCAAAGGCTCAGGATCGCCGCGATCTCTGCGATCTGACAGTGCCTGGCAGGACTCATCTGCCGGGACAGCTCCTCCTTGATTCTGGCAGAAAATGACATCTATCTCACTCCATCCACATCTGCATCCCGGTGCTCCATGCGCACCTCGTACCGTTCCGCCTCTTTCAGGCGCTTAAATACCTCATGGGCAATGGCCACAGACCGGTGCTTCCCTCCGGTGCAGCCCACGGCGATCACTAACTGGTTCTTCCCCTCCTGCTCATACCTGGGGATCAGGAAGCGGAGAAGGTCCATGAGCTTTTCTAAAAATTCCGCGGCCGTACCGCCCTGCATCACATAGTCCCGCACCGGCTCCTCCATCCCCGTATGGAACCGCAGCTCCTCCACATAATAGGGGTTTGGCAGAAACCGCACGTCAAATACCAGGTCCGCGTCCGACGGGATCCCGTATTTAAAACCAAAGCTCAGGACTGTGATGAACAGGCTGCTCTTTTCCCGGTCCCTGGAAAAGAGCGTCCGGATCTCCTTTTTCAGCTCCTTTGTAAGGAGCTTGCTGGTATCCAGCACATAGTCAGCTTCGTCCTTTAAAAAGGCCAGCTTCTCCCTCTCCAGGCTGATGCCCTTTTCCACCCGGCCGGACCGGGACAGGGGATGGCTCCTCCTGGTCTCCTTATAGCGTTTTATGAGCACCTGGTCGCTGGACTCTAAAAACAGGATCTCAAAGGGATAGGAATTCTCCCGCCATTTATTGATGATGGTCTGCAGCTGGGGCAGCTCCCGCCCGCTGCGTATGTCGATGCCCAGGGCGATATCACTGGCGTTGTTCTCGTCCCTTAAGGTCAGCTCTGCAAATTTCTCTATGAGCAGGATGGGCAGGTTATCCACACAGTAGAACCCCATATCCTCAAAAAATTTCAGAGCCGTCGATTTGCCCGCGCCCGACATGCCTGTAACAATGATCAGTCTCACGGCCGTTTCCTCCTAAAATCCGCCCAGGAGCTTTACCTCCAGCTCCAGCTCCACTCCGGACTGCTCCTGCACCCGTCTTTTTACCTCCATGCAGAGTCCGTAGATCTCCGACGCCGTGGCCCCGTTCTGGTTGATGACAAAGCCCGCGTGCTTTTCTGACACGGCAGCTCCCCCCAGCGTGAAGCCCTTAAGACCGGCTTCCTGGATCAGCTGGCCCGCAAAATGGCCCTGGGGTCTTTTAAAGGTGCTTCCGGCGCTGGGATATTCCAGCGGCTGCTTTTCCCTGCGCTTTGCGGAAAGCTCGTCCATCCGGGCCTTTATGGCCTCTGGCTCTCCGCGCTTTAAGGCGTATTCTGCCTCCAGCACCACATAGCCGTTTCCCGGGATGCAGCTGGTGCGGTAGCCCAGCTCCAGCTCCTCTGCCGGGATCCTCTTTATCTGGCCCTCCGGCGTCAGCACCGCGGCGGACAGAAGCACATCCTTTGTTTCCGATCCATAGGCCCCGGCGTTCATGACACAGGCTCCTCCCACGGTCCCCGGGATCCCGGCGGCAAATTCCAGTCCTGTAAGGCCGCATTTTAAGGCCAGACTGGCAGCTTTTGAAAGCAGAACGCCGGAGCCGGCCCGCAGGATCTCCCCCTCGGTCTCCAGCCGGTCAAACCGGCTGGTGCTGATGATGAGGCCCGGATACCCCTGGTCGCTGACCAGAAGGTTGCTCCCGTTTCCCACGATGTACCAGGGCAGGCCGGCCTTTTGGAAGAGGGAGACCAGGGCCCCCAGCTCCTCTGCCGTTTCCGGCTCCGCATACCAGGCGGCCGGTCCCCCGGCCCGGAACGAGGTATGCATCTTCATTGGTTCATTGATCCTTATTTCCATGAAACCTCCTGTCAGCTCTTTCTGGCCAAATTCGCCTGGACCCGGTTATAAAGCTCTTTGGCCGCATTGTAGCCCATTTTTTTCTGGCGGTAATTGACAGCCGCCGACTCCACGATCACTGCCAGGTTTCTTCCCGGACGGATGGGGATGTCGTGGCAGATCACTTTATTGCCCAGGAACTCCGTATACTGGTCTTCCATGCCCAGACGGTCGTATTCCTTGCTCTTATCCCACTCCTCCAGACGGATCACCATGTTGATGGACTGGGTATCCTTGACGCTCTCCACGCCGAACAGGGTCTTCACGTCAATGATCCCGATGCCGCGGAGCTCAATGAAATATTTGGTGATATCGGGAGCGGAGCCCACCAGGGTCTCGTCGCTCACCTTCCGGATCTCCACCACGTCGTCGCTCACCAGCCGGTGGCCCCTTTTGATGAGCTCCAGGGCCGCCTCGCTCTTTCCGATGCCGCTTTCCCCCGTAATGAGAACGCCCTCACCGAACACGTCCACCAGAACGCCGTGGATGCTGATGCAGGGAGCCAGCTTGGCCTTTAACCAGCGGGTCACCTCCGCCATCACGTCCGAGGTGGGCTTTGCAGAGGACAGGCAGGGAACGCCGTAATGGCAGCAGAGCGCCAGCACGTCCTCACCCGGCTCCTGGCCGCGGCAGAATACGATACATGGGATCTTGCTGGACAAAAGCTTATCATACATGGCCTTGCGCCGCTCTGTGGTAAGTCCGGAAAGATAAGCCAGCTCCACATTTCCCAGCATCTGGACCCTCTCGTTATCGAAATGATCGTAAAAGCCTGTCAGCTGCAGGGCCGGACGGTTCACGTCCGGATGGGATAAAACGATCTTGTCGGCATCGATCTCCGGCGTAAGATTTCTGAAATCCATTTTTTTTATCAGTTCCGTAATAGTAACCCCGTACATATTATTCTCCTTCCTGGCGATTCATTCCCGGGCTTTCCGGACCGGATCCCTTTCCTTCCGGCTCCCCGTGGAAAAATCCATATACACTTTCTGCTGCCCGCCGGTTCATCCCCTCAGTGAAGGAAAGCTCCTCCAGGCTGGCGTCCCGGATGGCCTCCAGGGATTTAAACCGGCGCATCAGCGCCTTTCTCCTGGCTGGCCCGATGCCCTCAATATCATCCAGGACTGAGCGGACCTGGCCCTGGCTCCGGAGGCTCCTGTGGTATTCGATGGCAAACCGGTGGGCCTCGTCCTGGATCCTGGTGATCAGCTTAAAGCCCTCGCTGTACCGGTCAATGGGGATCTCCACATTCTGGTAATAGAGGCCCCGGGTCCTGTGGTTATCGTCCTTGACCATGCCGCAGACCGGGATGGAGAGCCCCAGACGCTCCAGAACCTTCAAGGCCACATTCACCTGCCCCCTTCCGCCGTCCATCATGATCAGATCCGGGAAGCGTGTGAAGCTCCCGAACCGTTCCATATTTCCCGGATCCCCGTCCGCCGTCTCCATGGCCATAAGCTCTTCCCGCTCTGAAAGACCGTGCTCAAACCGTCTGGTGAGCACCTCCTCCATGGAGGCATAGTCGTTGGGCCCCTGGACCGTTTTGATCTTAAATTTGCGGTAATCGTTGCGCCTGGGCCTTCCGTCCTCATAGACTACCATGGAGCCCACCGACTCAAAGCCGCTGATATTGGAAATATCGAAGGCCTCGATCCGCTTCACTCCAGAAAGCCCCAGCCATTCGCCCACCTGGTTCATGGCTCCGATGGTCTTAAGCTCTTCTCTTTTGATCTTTTCCTTATCCTGGGACAGGACAAGAAGGGCGTTCTTGGCCGCCAGCTCCACTAACCGTTCCTTCTGCCCCTTTTTGGGGATCACAAATTTTACGTTCTGGCCCCGGCGCTTTGTGAGCCACTGGCCCACCAGCCCCATTTCCTCAAATTCCTGCTGGACCCAGACCTCCCTGGGGATAAACGGCGTTCCGGCGTAAAACTGCTTTATGAAACTGCCGATGATCTGGCTGTCGTCTCCGGCCGTGGAGGCCGAAACGTGGAAATGCTCCCGGCCAATGAGCTTTCCGTCCCGGACAAAGAACACCTGGACCACCGCGTCCTCACTGTCCCTGGCCATGGCAATGATGTCCCGGTCCTCCATGCTCTGGCTGGTGATCTTCTGCTTCTGGGCCACCTGCTTTACGCTGTTTAAAAGCTCCCGGTATTCGATGGCCGTTTCAAAATCCATCTCATCCGAGGCCTGCATCATCTTTTCCTCCAGCATGGAGAGGACCGGCTCATATTTTCCGTTTAAAAAGTCCAGGGTCTGGGCCACAGCCTTTCCATATTCCTCCTGGGAAATATACCCCTGGCAGGGAGCCTGGCACTGCTTAATGTGGTAATTGAGGCAGGGCCTCTCCTTCCCTATATCCTGCGGGAGCCGCCTGGTGCAGGTACGGAGCTTCCACAGCTTATGGATCAGGTCGATGGTATCCTTCACCGCCCCGGCACTGGTATAGGGGCCGAAATACCGGCACTTATCCTTCTTCATGGTCCGGGAAAACAGGACCCTGGGGAAGGCCTCGTCCATGGTCACCTTGATATAAGGATACGTTTTGTCATCCTTTAACATGGTATTGTACCTGGGACGGTGCTCCTTGATCAGATTGCACTCCAGGACCAGGGCCTCCAGCTCTGAATCCGTAATGATATACTCGAACCGGGCGATCCGGGACACCATTTTTTCGATCTTGGCCGTCTTGCTCCGGCTTTCCTGGAAATACTGGCGCACCCGGTTTTTCAGGCTTATGGCCTTTCCCACGTAAATGATCTCGTCATGCCTGTCGTGCATGATATAAACTCCCGGCGAAGCTGGGAGTTTTTTCAGTTCCTCTTCTATATTAAAACCGTTCTCGTCTTTCTCTGTCAACGCAGCCGCTCCCCATCAAATTTTTTCAGCATCCGCACATGCTGGCGGATCCCGGAGATCTGCTCTGCCGCCGAATCCCCCTGGGGGCGGATATCCAGGACCATACAGATATCGTCCACTTCCTTCTGCCCCGCCTTCTGGGAAAGCCTGGCCAGAGCCTCCAGCATCTTATCGTAATCCCTCACATCCATGGCGTCAAAAAACTCCAGGAGATGGGGATTCATGGGCTTCTCCTCCTCAGGTTCTTCCCCGGCCTGGATCCCAGGTCCTTCCCCCATCCGGCTTCCCGGCTCCGTCACCCGCTCAAACCGGTATCTCTGGTCCGCATCCGGATATTTTTCCCGGTCCACCTCTTCCATGAACATGGACAGGGGCCGGACCCAGACCTTAAAATCCCCGTAAAGGGCCTGGTAGACCACCATGGCCTCTCCCGTTTCGGAGTGGGAGGCCACAGCCACGATCTGATACATCTTATTTTTAAAGTGCCGGTAAAACTCTCCCGGCGCTGGTAATCTTCTCTGCTCCATCTGCTCCTCCCTACTGGGCCTCTTCCTTAAAATGATACCGGTTGGCGGCGCTCCACAGCATCCACTCATCGTAGCCGGCGTCCTTTACGGCCTGGATCTGCCGCTGGACCTCATTATATCCATAGGGGATATAATTTCCTTCCCCCAGGTACGAGGCTGTGAAATCCTGGAGCCAGGGCCGGACAATGGCCTGGCTGCTCACATGGCCGTCGGCCTCCGCCGCCTGGTCCATGACCATCTGGGACTTTTTAAGCGCCTCCAGCACAGTTTCATAGGGCATGGTATCCGGATGCTCCAGGCCAAAATTCCCCGGCCCGTAATGGGACGGGTAGATCATGGGACAAATATAATCCAGATGCTTGGCCATCTCCGTATAGACCTGGCCCACGGCCTGGGCGTCGATGTCGCTGCCGATGATCGTTCCGAATACGTCGGCGGACACAAAAAGCCCCTGGGAAGCCAGGTTTTCATAGGCGTACTTTACAAATTCCGTGATCACGTCGGTCTTGCTGCGCCCTCCGGTCACCGCCTCGTCAAAGACCACATCCCTCATGGTCCCCTCGGTGGAAAACCGGATGTAATCGAACTGGACCTCGTCGAAGCCGGCCTCCTTTGCTTCCGTTCCCACCTCCACCAGGTAGTCCCAGACCTCCTTCCGGTAGGGATCCACCCAGGCCATCCCCTGCCGGTCCCTGTAAAGGCTCCCATCAGCCAGATGCAGGCTCCACTCCGGCTTTTTCTCCGCCAGCCAGGGATCCCTGAAGGCCACCACCCGGGCGATCACATACAGGCCCCGTTCCTTCAAAGATGCGATGAGTTCCTTCATATCCTGGACATAGGGACGGCAGGCGCCGATCTCCGATGCCACCGGCGAATCCACCGGACAGGTGATCCGGCCCTGGTCATCCTTAAAGTCAATGACCACCGTATTGATCTCCGTCCCGGCGGCGCTGTCTAAAATATTCTGGAACAGCTCCGTACTTCCAGCCATGGGGCCGGAAATATAGATCCCACGTACCTTCACAGCTTCCCTTCCAGGCAGCGCCGGATTGTTCTCATCCACGATCCTTAAGGATACAGTCCTGTTTTTATCCGGTCCCACATTTTCAATGACCTTGATCCCGCTGGTCTCCTCCTCAACAGGAGCCTCCTCCACGGTTTCTGTCTCCGCCGGACTGGTCTCTTCCTCCGGTGCAGGCCTGGAGCAGCCGGTCAGGGCCAGAAGACCGGCCATGGAAAATGCAAATAACCATTTTTTCATCGTATCGTTCCTTTTCACAAGCAGCTTTCTGCGTATTTTTTTCCGTTATCTCTATACTAACATAAGTATGGGCATTTAGGAAAGAAAAAAATTCAAAAAACCTCTGTTCAAAACCTCCTTTTTGTACGATAATAGGAATGTATGTGAAAATCTATGGCAGATCACAGGAGGAGGAGCATAAAGAAACATGAGAAAACTAGGATTTGACAACAACAAATATCTGGCCATGCAGTCCGATCACATCCGTGAGCGGATCAGCCAGTTTGGAGATAAACTGTACCTGGAATTCGGTGGAAAGCTTTTTGACGACTACCATGCCTCCCGGGTGCTTCCGGGTTTTGAGCCCGACAGTAAGCTGCGGATGCTGATGCAGCTTTCCGATCAGGCGGAGATCATCATTGCCGTCAGCGCCGCCGATATCACGAAAAACAAGATCCGCTACGATCTGGGCATCACCTACGATGTGGACGTTCTGCGGCTCATCCACGCCTTTACGGACCGGGGGCTCTATGTGGGAAGCGTAGTCATCACCCACTACTCCGACCAGCCGGCCATCCTCCAGTTTAAGACAAAGCTGGAAAAAATGGGGATCCGTGTATACCGCCACTACACCATCGACGGCTATCCCAGCAATATCCCCCTGATCGTCAGCGACGACGGCTTTGGAAAAAACGACTATATCGAGACAGAACGGCCTCTGGTGGTGGTAACGGCTCCCGGTCCTGGAAGCGGGAAAATGGCCACCTGCCTTTCCCAGCTCTATCATGAAAATAAGCGGGGCATCAAGGCCGGCTATGCGAAATTTGAGACCTTCCCTGTCTGGAACCTGCCCTTAAAGCATCCGGTGAACCTGGCCTATGAGGCGGCCACGGCCGATCTCAACGACGTAAACATGATCGATCCCTTCCATCTGGAGGCCTATGGTACCACCACGGTCAACTACAACCGGGATGTGGAGATCTTCCCGGTCTTAAGCGCCATCTTTGAGGGGATCTTCGGAGAGTGCCCCTATAAATCCCCCACGGATATGGGCGTCAACATGAACGGCTTCTGCATCATGGACGACGAGGCCTGCCGGGAGGCATCCCGCCAGGAGATCATCCGCCGCTATTACCAGGCCCTGGGAAAGATCGTGGACGATGAATCCGCCAGAAGCGAGGCTTACAAGATCGAATTGATCATGAAGCAGGCAAAGATCACCCCCAATGACCGTCCGGTGGTCCCGGCTGCCCTTTCTCTGGCCCAGACCATTGGAGCTCCAGCCGCGGCCCTGGAGCTGCCCGATGGAAAGATCGTCCTTGGAAAGACCAAGGAGCTCCTCGGGGCTTCCGCTGCCGTTCTTTTAAATGCCATCAAGGAACTGGGCGGCATTGACCATGACCTGGATCTCATCTCGCCCGAATCCATTGCGCCCATCCAGGAGCTGAAGGTCCGGTATCTTGGAAGCACCAATCCCAGGCTCCACACCGATGAGGTCCTCATCGCACTGTCCACCTGCGCCGCCACGGACCAGAATGCCAGAACAGCCCTGGAACAGCTTCCAAAGCTCAGAGGCTGCCAGGTCCATACCTCTGTCCTTTTATCGGATGTGGACACCAATATCTTTAAAAAACTGGGGATCGAGCTGACGTGCGAACCAGTCCAGGAGGATAAGAAATAGCAGTTTTCTGCGTTTTCTTATGACGGTCCGCCAGGCCCGCAGACCTGGCGGACCGTTTTATAGATCTCATGCCGCCGGACGGCAGGTGCAGAGCCGTCTGGAAGCAGAGGGGAAGATCCTTCCCCATATCAAATACAATCAGGAGGGTTACAACATGAACGAATTTCTGCCAAAGGAACTGAAGGACTACATCGCCCAGAACCAGGACACACTGGTAAAGCTTCTGGACACCTTATGCCGCATCCCGGCCCCATCCAATCATGAGGAGCTTCGGGCGGAGTTTATCCGGGACTGGTTTGAAAAAGAGGGCTGCAAAGGCTCTTACATCGACAACGCCTTAAATGTGATCTACCCGTTCCACTGCGAGTCCCAGAAGGACCTTCTGGCCTTCACTGCCCATTCCGATACGGTCTTCCCGGATATGGAGCCCTTTGATGTGGTCTATGACGGCGACATCATGCGGTGTCCCGGTGTGGGCGACAATACATCCAATCTGGCCATTATGATGCTTTTAGCCGCATGGTTCACCAAAAACAACTATGTTCCCAAATGCGGCATCCTCTTCGTTGCCAGCTCCGGAGAAGAGGGACTTGGGAATCTGAAGGGCGTACGCCAGTTAATGAAGGACTATGAGGGAAAGATCGCTGTCCATGTGGCTCTGGATGGCTCCTACGATTCCGTGGTCACCGGCGCTGTGGGCTCCCTGCGCTACCGTGTGGGCGTACATACTGAGGGCGGCCACTCTTATGGAAAATTCGGCAACCTGAACGCCATCCAGGTACTGTCCTCCATGATCGATACCCTTTATTCCTATAAGGTTCCGGCGCCGGGAAAAAGCACCTACAACGTGGGCACCATCACCGGAGGCACATCAATCAACACCATCGCCCAGTACGCAGAGATGCGGTTTGAATACCGTTCCGACGTGCGCGAAAGCCTGGCGGCCATGAACAAATACTTCCTGTCCGTTGTGGACGCATACAGAAACATGGATAAGGTTTCCGTGGATCTGGAGCTCCTTGGAGAGCGTCCCTGCACCGGAGACGTGGACCAGGAAAAACAGGATGCCCTGGTGAACAAAGCCTTAGACATCATCGAGGCCTTCACCGGAAAGCGCGTGGAATGCGAATCCGGCTCCACCGACTGCAACATCCCGCTTTCCACCGGCGTTCCCTCCCTCTGCTTTGGCGGACATATGGGAACTGGCGCTCACACCCGTGAGGAGTTCCTAAACGTAAAGGATCTTCATATGGGAATGGAGATCGTGGCTGCCTTTATGATGACGTATATGAATTAATGACCGGAGGATATCATGGATCTTGACAGAATCTTTCACTTAAAAGAAAATCACACTGACGTAAAAACGGAGGTCATGGCCGGAGTCACCTCGTTCATGACCATGGCCTACATCCTTGCTGTAAACCCCAACATCCTTTCCGCTGCCGGAATGGACCATGGGGCCGTCTTTTCCGCCACCGCCATCGCTTCCTTCCTGGGAACCCTGTGCATGGCCCTGTTTGCCAACTACCCCTTTGCCCTGGCACCCGGCATGGGCTTAAACGCTTACTTTGCCTATACGGTAGTCCTGGGCATGGGCTATTCCTGGCAGGTGGCTCTGGCAGCCGTCCTGGCAGAGGGGCTGATCTTCATCCTTCTGTCCCTGTTCAATATCCGGGAGGCTATCTTCAACGCCATCCCCTTCAACCTGAAAAAGGCCGTCAGCGTGGGCATCGGCCTGTTCATCGCCTTCATCGGCTTGCAGAACGCGAAGATCGTCATCGGCGGCTCCACCCTGGTGGGCCTGTTCTCCCTGAAGGGCTATAACGAGACCCTGGCAGAGGGACTGACCGCCTCCATGAGCGACGCCGGGATCACTGTCCTGCTGGCCATCATCGGCGTGATCATCACTGCTGTCCTGGTGGTAAAAAACATCAAGGGCAATATCCTCTGGGGGATCCTGATCACCTGGGGACTTGGCGTGATCTGCCAGTTTGCCGGACTTTACGTACCCAACCCGGACCTGGGCTTTTACAGCCTGCTTCCGGATTTCTCCAACGGGATCTCCATCCCCAGCCTGGCTCCGATCTTCTGTAAGTTCAGCCTGGACGGGGTGCCGCTCCTGGAATTTGCCGTAATTATCTTTGCATTCCTGTTTGTAGATATTTTTGATACGATAGGAACACTGATCGGCGTGGCCTCCAAGGCCGATATGCTGGACAAAGACGGAAAGCTCCCCCGGATCAAAGGCGCGCTCATGGCAGACGCCATCGGCACCACCGCCGGAGCCATTTTAGGTACCTCCACAGTCACCACCTTCGTAGAAAGCGCCTCCGGCGTATCCGAGGGCGGCCGCACCGGACTTACCTCCCTGACCACCGCTGTGCTGTTCCTCCTGTCCCTGCTGCTGTCCCCGGTCTTCCTGGCGATCCCGTCCTTCGCCACGGCCCCGGCCCTCATCGTCGTAGGCTTCTACATGGTGGGCGCGGTCAGCGACATCGACTTTAAGGATCCCGGCCAGGGCATCCCCGCCTTCATCTGCATCGCTGCCATGCCGTTCTTTTACAGCATCTCCGAAGGCATCTCCATGGGAGTTATCTCCTATGTGGCCGTCAACGCCGTCACCGGCAGGGCCAAAAAGATCAGCCCCATGATGTACGTCCTGGCGCTGCTCTTCATCCTGAAATACATCTTCATGTAAACCAAAAACCTCCCGGAAGCCCCAAACCCAAAGGCACCGGAAGCACGCCAAAAGCACACAACGAAAGCCGCAGAAAGCCCCGCCACACTGGCCCCTTCTGCGGCTTTTCTCTATCCCTTTTCCTTTCCCTCCCTCACACAGCCAGCGTCTCTGCTTCCCGGAACGGGCCAGGAAAGCCGGGCATTTGCAGGGGCCCTGGATGTACCCGGCCCCGAAACCAGCCCGGATTTCCTGACCCGTTCCGGGACCTGCACCCCCGCATGGCCTTCACCCCACCTCAATCCTGCTTCCACCCCCGCCTCCGGTCCGGTCCTTTTTCACAACGATCTTCCTGTCGATCCGTTCCTTTAGCTCCGCCACATGGGAAATGATCCCCACCATACGGTTTCCTCCGGCCAGACCGTTTAATACCTTCACCGCCTGGTTTAAGGCCTCCTCATCCAGGGAACCAAAGCCCTCGTCTACGAACATGGCATCCAGCTGGATCCCTCCGGCCCTGGCCTGGATCTCATCAGAAAGCCCCAGGGCCAGAGAAAGGGACGCCATGAACGACTCTCCGCCGGAAAGCGTCTTCACACTGCGCTGGCTTCCGTTATAATGATCAGTCACATTCAGATCCAGCCCCACCTTTCCCTGCCTGGTGTCCTGGTCCTTTTTCCGCACCAGCTCATACTGGCCGCCGGTCATGGTCATGAGCCGCACATTGGCCTTCCGGAGGATCCTGTCAAAGTACGCCATCTGCACATACGTCTCCAGCTCGATCTTATGCTTCTGGGCCAGATTCCCATTGGCCGTATCCGAAAGGGCTTTCACCCAGATGTAGCGTCTCTCTGCCTTCACCATGGCGTCCCGGCTTTTTAAAACAGCGTCGTAGATCCGGCGGTTGTTCTCATATTCCGCATACCGCCTGGTCCTTTCCTCCCGGGCTGTCTCTCTTTCCCTCTCCTTCTGTCCCAGTGCCTCTGCGGCGTCTGCCTCGCTCTCCGTGACCATGGGATCCGTCTGTCCCTCCAGGGCTGTTATTGCTTCCCGGAGGCCGGCATCCTTCTGCATACATTTCAGATATGCCCGTTCTGCCTCTGCGGTCTGTTCCGATACAGCCCGTTTCTTTTCCCGGGCCTCCTCTCCCTTTCTCCGGTTTTCCTCCCTGGTAAGAGCTCCCAGAACCGCCTTTTTCTCCTCTATGGAGCCCAGAAGACCGGCCCGCTCCGCATCCATCCGGGCCAGAAGGAGCCTCTTATCCCCGGCCTGCTTCTGGCAGTCTCCGGACAGCCGTTCCGTTTCCTCCGCTGCCTTTTCCAGCTGCTCTCTCCGCAGCAGCTTTCTCCGGTTCTCCTCCAGCTCCGCCTGGATCTTTGAAAGCGCCGCATCCAGATCCTCCAGCTCGTTTTCCATCGCTTTCCCAGATTTCAGACCGGCTTCGGTCCCCGGAAGCTCCAGCTCCGCCTGGATCTGATCCTCCAATGCCTCCAGCCGGCCCATGCCGGCAGACTCCTCCTGCTGTTTTTCTGCCAGCTCCCTCTGGACAGCCTCCAGCCGCTTCTGGAGCTCCAGGCGCTCCTCCCGAAGCCTCCGGTAACAGGCGGTTTCCTCCCGGGCCTTTAAAAGCGCATCCGTTTTCTCCCTGCACCGCCGGGACAGTTCCTCAAAAGCCTCCCCGTTGTCTGGAAGACCCAGCTCCTCCAGGAAGCTCTTTCGCTGGTCACGAAGGCCCGAAAGTGCCGTTTCCGCAGCCGTCACAGTCTCCCTGGCCCTTTCCTCTGCCTTCTGGAGCTCTGGAAGCGTGGTCTCCAGCCTGGCATTCTCCTGTTCCACCCTGGATTTCTGCTCCAGGAGCTGGATCATGGCTCCCGCCTGCTCCTTCCCTGCATCCAGCGCTGTCTCTGCAGCCTTGATCTCTGCGGCTGCCCGGCTCTGGAAAAACGTCCTCCATTCCCGGTCTTCGCAGGATATGGCCATGTCAAACAGCTCCCCTGCCTCTCCCCTCAGGCTCTCCTCCTCTTCCCGAAGCCGCAGGCCGCCCTGCATGGCCGCCGCGCTGGCCTCGATCATGGCCTGTCTGACCCGGTCCGCCTCCTTCTTTTTCCTGTCCAGCTCTGGCTTTTCGGGCGCTCCCGTTAAAAGCCTGGCCGGTTCCGGATGGTGGACAGAACCACAGACCGGACATTTCTCTCCCTCTGTCAGATTTCTGGCCAGAAGCCCTGCCTGGGCGTCATAAAAAAGCTGCTCCATGATCCCGAGATCCTCCTGGACTCTTCCATGAACGGCAGCCGCCTGCTCATACTCCTTCTGGGCCCGCTCCAGCTCCTGGAACATGGCATCCAGCTTTTCCATCCTTCCATAAAACTGCTTCACTGAAGCCAGCCTCTCCATCAGCCTCAGCTCCTCCTGCTTCCAGGCTGCCAGTGAAAGCTCCGTTTCATGGAGCCTTTTTCCCATCTCCTTTAGGGCAGACTGATCCGCCTGGGCAGCCTTCCACTGCTCCCCAGCCTGCTTCCAGGAATCCTCTGCCCGGCACAGCCTTTCCTTCCCGTCCCGGATGCCCCGGTCCAGAAGGTCCAGCTTCCGCCTCTGCTCTGTGCAGCGTTCTGCCTCATGGACCATGGCCTGCTCCCTGGTCTCTGCTCCCTCCATTTCCAGAAGGCTCTGCTCCAGGGCATCCTTTCTTTCCCGCTCTCCGGCCTCCTGCTCCAAAAGCCTTGAAAGCCGCTCCCGGTTCCCGGCAAGCTGCTCCCGGACCTCCTTCCACTGGGAAAATTTCCCCTCCAGTCCGTTCCTTCTGTTCTGGAGTCCTGTCTGACGTCCCAGCAGACGTTCCCGTTCTCCATCTGCTTCAGAGAGTGAACGGATCTCCCTTTTTTCAGCCAGAAGCTCCTGGTCCAGCTCCGCCTGCCTTTTCAGAAGGCGTTCCAGTCCCCCGGCTTCCTCCTCCCGTCTCCGGTCCAGACCGGCCAGACGGGACTGATCCTGTTCCAGGCCCCCATACTGCCTTTCCCATTCCGTACATTCCTGGATCATCCGGTCCAGCTCCGGCACTGCATCCCCGGAGCTTTTCGCCTCCTCCCAGGCGCCGGCCGCTACCTGGAGTACCGGAAGGAACTGTTCTCTCTCCTTTTTCCTCTCCTCCAGCCCCTTCCTTCTTTTTCCATTCTGGCGCACTTTCTCCAGGTATGCGGCCTGCTCCCGTATCTGGCCGTCCAGCTTCTCCAGACGGGCGTCCAGATTTTTCAGACGCCCACTTCCCCGGTCTGTCAGTGCCTTTAAAAGCTCCAGCCCTGCCTCCACCTGGCCCTCAAACTTCACCTTCCTCAGTTCCGACAGCCGTTCCTCCAGGTCTGGCTCCCCCGAGCAGTCCGCCCCATCCAGAGACTGGGCAATGCTCCGGCGGATCTCCCTGTATTCCGCATCGCAGGCATTTTTTTCCTCCCGGAGACGGTTCTGCAGGTCAGAAAAAAGCTCCGTATGGAACAGCTGGCGGAAAATCTTTCCCCGCTCTGCCGTATCTGCCAGAAGGAGCTTCTGAAAGTCCCCCTGGGCGATCATGGCGATCTGGGTGAACTGCCCATAATTAAAGCACAGGATCTGCTCCACAGCCCGGGTCACCTCACCCGTCTTTGTCACAGGCTGCCTGCCGTCATAAAAATACAGCTCCGCCCTGGCCGTCTGGGTCGTAACACCCTGGCCCCGTTCCTTGGGACGCACGTATTCGGGATTCCGGCGGACCCGGTAGCGCTTTCCATGGCTTAAAAACGTCAGCTCCACAAAAGTCGGTGTCCCGGCCTTTGCATACTTACTCTGGAACATACCGGCCTCCCGGACGGCCCCGCTGGCCTCTCCGAAGAGCGCAAAGGTGATAGCGTCAAAGATCGTCGTCTTGCCTGCACCGGTATCTCCGGTGATCAGATACAGGCCGCCGTCCCCCAGCTTTGTGAAATCCACCTCTGTTTCCGCCGCGTAAGGGCCAAAGGCACTGATGATCAGTTTTTCCGGCTTCATGCTCCCGCCTCCCCACTGAGTATTTTTTGTATCATATATTCTGCCAGCTCCTTCTGCTCATGGTTCATGGGCTGGTTATTCTGAAGCTCATAAAACTCTTCAAAAAGCTCCATGGGAGTCTTCTCCTTCTCATGATCCCCAGCTTCCATCTCCCGGTCCTCCCTAGTCCTCCGGTTGTCATACTCCAGCCGCATCAGGTTCGGATAAACTGCCCGCAGCTTCTGGATCCCTTCGGGAATGTCCTCCTCGTCCGTGAGCGTGATCTGGACATAGTCCTCTGTGTTCATCTCCCTGTAAAATTCCCGGCTGGCCACCTCCATATATGTCCCCCGGAGCTTCCTCATGTCCCGCAGCGGCTTTAAAGGGATCTGGGAGATCTTTATATTTCCCTTCTCAAAAAGCTCCACCACGGTCACTGACTTCTCCTGTGATGCCTCTGAGAATGAATATTTCAGCGGCGTTCCGCAGTAGCGCACCGTCTCCCGTCCCACATGCTGGGGACCATGGATATGGCCCAGGGCCACATAGTCGAAGGAATCGAACACCGATACGCCCACCTGGTCCAGGCCGCCCACCGAAACCTCTTCCGACTCACACCGGACGGCTCCCGTCACAAACTGATGGGCCACCAGTACGTTCCGCATTCCCGTATCCACATCCAGGTGATCCACCGCCGTCCGGACCGCCTCCTCATACGTCCCGATCTCCTGGTCCGGAAACACATGGCGGACCGCCGCCGGCTTCAGAAAAGGAAGGAGCCATATGGTCACCGGACCGTACTGGTCCTCCATAACAATGCTCCTTCCTGTTCCGTCGTACACCGGAGATACATACACCCGGCGGCCGCTCATGAGCTCTGCCCCAAAAGCGATCCGTTCCGGAGAGTCATGATTTCCGCTGATCAGAAAAACCGGGATCCCCCGGTCCGCCAGAGACGTCAGAAATCCGTCCAGCACCTGCACTGCCTCCCCGGACGGCACGGTCTTATCATAAATATCCCCGGCCAGGAGAACGCCGTCCGGCCTCTCCTGGTCCACGATCCCCAGAATCTCATCTAAAATATACCTCTGATCCTCCAGCATGGAAAACTCATACACCCGTTTTCCAATATGGAGATCCGAAAGATGCAGCAATTTCATACGCGCAAACCTCCTCAGCTGTTTTCTTTTCAATCAGGAAAGCAGGCCTTCCTCTGGTCAACAGCAGGATCTTCCATCAGATCCTGCCCTCTCTTTCCAGATATTCCAGGAATGCCGTACATCCAGTGACCACATCCCTGTACGTTTCATCAAACGCCCCGGAATACCAGGGATCCCGGCAATCTGCTGTGGAGCCTGCAAACTCAAGCAGCTTTCTGATCTTATCCCCGCTGCGGTGCCCAGTCATGCGTTCTATATTTCTGATGTTCATGGAATCCATGCCGATGAGATAATCATAATGATCATAATCCGCCGCCTTTAGCTGGACGGCCCGCTTGCCGTCGCAGCGGATCCCGTGCTTTGCCAGTTCCTCTCTTGCCGGCGGATAAACCGGATTTCCTACCCCATTCCATATTTCTTCTGTGCTAGTGGCCGCCGACGCGATCTCAAATTGATCGGCCATGCCCCGCCTGGATACCATATCCTTTAAAACGAACTCTGCCATGGGGGAGCGGCAGATGTTGCCATGACAAATGAAAAGTACTTTTATCATTATATTTTTCCTCCTGTAATGCCGTAAAATGCCCAGTTTTGCGGTCTTTTTTAGAATTTCCAGAACTACACACTTCTGTGTTGATTCTTGAAAACTACGCAAAATGTGGCAATTTACAACCTAGTGTAGTAGTCAAATGTAGTCACTTGGTAGTCAGTTAAGGGGGTGCAGACTACTCCGATTTTTGAACCTTTTAACGATTGCTTGGTTAAGGGGGTGCATTTTCGCAAAAATCTTTTAAATTAGTGTTTTGCTTATAATATCGCCTTTATACTATAAATGAGCAAGTTCGTGATTTTGCATAAAAGAAAGACACTTCGATTCCAGATGTTGTATAATGAAAGTGCTCAAACAAACATTTGCAACATTTACGAAAGAAGGTGCCTCTCGCAAATACTATACATCATTCTGCATTCATATACAACCAGCTTAAGAAATTAAACTTATGCAAATTCTATCCGAACCGAGTGATAAACCATCTTATCAGTATCCTGATCAGCATTTTTATTTCAGGATATCATGGAAAAACCACGGACTTTGCTAAAAACAGTTCCTGCCACAGAACTACGATTGCACATTTCCTTAATTCAGGAAAATGGGATGATTCCTTACTTTCAGATACCTTAAAACGTTCTGTTATAGAGATTATTTATTCAGAAGCAGCACGCACCGTAAAGCCTGTTTTCTGCATTGTAGACGATACAATAGCTTCAAAGACAAAGCCTTCGTCACGGGCTTTACATCCTATTGAAGATGCGTATTTTCACCAATCCCATTTAAAGGGGAAACAGGATTATGGACACCAGGCAGTTGCTGTTATGCTTTCCTGTAACGGCATTGTCCTGAACTATGCTTTTGTAATGTACAACAAATCGATTTCCAAAATTGATATTGTAGAAAACATTGCAAAAGAACTGCCGGTTCCACCAGTAATGTCCTATTTCCTTTGTGACTGCTGGTATACTTCTGAAAAAATAATCAATACTTTCGCTGGGAGGGGATTTCATACCATAGGTGCACTGAAAACAAACCGGATGCTTTATCCATTTGGATTCAAAAAGAAGCTTAATGAGTTTGCTGCTCTTTTATCGACCACACGCTCCCATTTTCACCTTGTGACAGTGAAAAAACAAAAATACTACGTGTATCGATATGAGGGAAATCTCAATGGTATTGAAAATGCCGTAGTTCTTTTAAGTTATCCGGAAAAAGCATTTGGAAATCCAAGAGCACTACGTGCTTTTCTCAGTACAGATGTTTCACTATCAGTGAACGAAACACTGTCTTATTATGTCTACCGGTGGTCAATAGAGATATTTTTTCGTCAGTGTAAGAATAAACTGGCACTGGACAGCTACCAGATACGTTCCGCACAGGGAATCCGAAGATACTGGCTTCTCATGTCAATGGCACATTTTATGTGTGTAACAAGGACTGGTGAATTCTGTTCTTTTGAAAAAGGCTACCAGCGAATCAGAAGCACGATCCAGACAGAAAAATATCAGTATCTCTTCCAATGTGCAAAAGAAAGTAATGATTTTCACGCATTTATGAAGTTAGCAGGATAATTTTGTGCAATTTTTCAAATTTGCTCATTTATAGCTTTATACCTTTTACATATTCGATACAATATTCGCTCCACACTTTATTATCTCAGCATAATCGTCATGCGCTAAGATCTCTTCTTGCATTTTTTCACACACATCAAACGATAGTCTAATTTCTCTCGCTCCAAATTTTTTTACAATTCGATTATTTAGTTCTTTGAAGCTATTGATTTCACCATTCGCTTGTCCCACCATAAATAATAAGTAAAATGGAAATAATGTCCTAGTTACAACTTGCCTTTCATTCAATTTTATTCCTGCTTCAATAACTTGTTCATACTCTTTCACAAATCTTTTGAGTCCGTGCCAAGTAAGTGATGACATTTTCAAAATGTAGTCAATATTCTTTTTTAAATTCTTACGTATCTCTATTTCATCTATATTGAAATCTACCCCATTATGTAACCGTTCACTTGTCATGTAAAACATTTTAGCAAGAATTGTATTATCCTTCATATTCTTTGGAATGGTGATTTGAATATTACTTATTGTATCTATTGGCTTCATTTGGCTATTTACTTCAAATAATAATTCTTCTTCTGTCCTTGCCTTAAATTCTGTCCGCTTTCCATCTAAATTAATGGATATGTAATTGACCTTATACTTACAATTATCTGGAACTGTTTCGCTTAACTTCACATTATACAAAGCTATACCAAAGAAACATATTAACACATTCAATGATCCGTCTTCCGGTACATATGAAATCAAAGTATGATTTCCAATATCCGCAACAATAGCATTAAAAACTTGTTCATCGCCATTACAAAGAATCCTAACTGGATTATCACCACTTCCATCCGTTATAAACTGAATAATCGATTCCAACTCATCACATTTATTCTGAATGTCATTACACAAACAATACCACTCAAATGCTATCTTTGCAATTAGACGATACATACTATCACTGAAAAACACAGATAAATCAACTGTTATACGTTTTTCTATTCCAATTTCATTGATATCGATTTTTGAAACATCTTCCATCTTAATATTTTTAAATTTAGACAATTTATCCATTGGTCCTAAAAAATGTTTTCCATCCTCACTTTTAAAAACTTTTTCCCCATGAAACAATTCTGTTTCAGCTGATATCTTTGTATTATAAGTAATCCCATCTACAATTATATCCGTAGAATATTTGGCATAATTCTTTCCTTTTGATGATTTCACATTTAATGCGTTTGTTATAGCTGCTAAGCCTTCAATAACCTCATATTCAAACGCATCACTAAATCTATTATTATGCTCTATTCTACAAACATTTCTGTTACATATTTTACCATTTGTCAAGGCATCTGGAATTATATCTGATACCGACAAGTCACTATCTGCACCACAATATATACAACCAATTTTATTACACATTATAATCACACCTACTATGCTACATTACTTCATTATTATCTTTTATGATTCTAAATCCAACCCAAAATCAAATCTATGCCTGTATCAATTATACTCTCTTTTGCATTCTCGCACAATTCCCCACACACAAATAACGCCCAAGGTCTCCCCTGAGCGTTTCCATTACCCTTATACCACCTTAAACATATTCTGCCTCATCGGCTTCTTACCTTCCGCCTTATCCACTTCTTTTCTTGCCTGCTCCAGTTCCTCCATGCGAATCATCTCGTTCTTCGCATCATCCAAACCGAGATGCGTGTAAGTATTCATGGTCACCCCGATATCCGAATGCCCCATCAGATACTGCAGCGTCTTTAGATTCATGCCAGCCTTTGTCATACAAAAGTTCCTCTGTAACCTTCACAGCTACATGGAGCTTATGGGCATCCAGATTGATCTGGCTGAATTTTGCATCACCAAAAGTAAGCTCTTCGCCCTCATCGATCCATGCCTCCGTAGGTTTTGCACCGGCAATGTTGATCTTACGTTCCCCGCTTGTAGTAATCGTGGTTCCAAGTTTACGGAAGATATTTTCCTCCTCCAGACCTTCAATCAATCTGGAATCGTATTCCTCCGGTACCAGATAGCCACCATCCGCATCAATCCCCTCAGAAAGCACGTTTCTGATGTTACGGAAGTTGTTGCGGATCGCATGAAGCATTACTTCCTTATATTCGTTGGAAGCACGACCAGTCTTTTTCTCCTGACCGCCGCGTTTTTTGAATACAGCATGGATACCTGTGGCACTTCCAACTCATCCACAGCACCATTTCTCTGGATGATTTCATCTGCAAAACCAAGCTCAATCGCCTTATTTGCATCCATCCATGTTTCCGCGTCCATGAGGTGTGCCAGTCTGGTTCTGGACATTCCAGTCTTCAGCTCATATGCATTGATAATGGAATCCTTCGCGCTTTTCAGCATGTCAATGGCTCTCTGCATTTCCCCGGAATCCCCAAAAGCAATGGTCATCGGATTATGGATCATCATCATGGATACTGGAGACATCAGCACCCTGTCACCTGCCATGGAAATGACCGAAGCTGCGGATGCCGCAATCCCGTCAATCTTGACTGTAACCTTGCCCTCATACTCACGGAGCATGTTATAAATCTGGGCGGCAGCCACACAGTCCCCGCCGGGCGAATTAATCCAGACCGTAATGTTTCCATTCCATCCATCAATTCTTCCTTGAACATCTGCGGTGTGACATCATCATCAAACCAGCTATCCTCTGCGATGGTGCCGTTTAGGAACAATGTTCTCTCCACTGTTTCCGTCTGTGTCTCCTGATTCAGAACCGTTTGGTTCTTCCACTTCCAAAACTTCTTCATTCGGTTCGCTCTCCTTTCCCGCAAATATTCCTGCGTCTTTTAATTTAGTCATATTCCCGTTGATAAGGTATAAATCTCCACCTTCCTCTTCCGGAATACGGTCAAGATTTTCAAGTTCCCTAATATCATTGGCGCTCATCCATCCATTCTGTCTGCCGATGGCATAACCATTCATACGGCTCTGATAATCGCCACGAAGCAGCCCATCCACATTGAACTTGACAAAGTATTGTGTTTTTTCATCCGCAGAAAATAAAGAACGGACAATGGCCTGTTCCCACCTTGCCACCCAAGGATCTAAGGTATATTTCACAAACTCTAAAGACTGCTGCTCTATATTAGAAAAGCTCGACTTCTCCAAATCCCCGACCATGTGTGGAGGAACCCGGAAAATTCGAGCGATTTCGTTTATCTGGAATTTTCTTGTTTCTAAAAACTGTGCCTGTTCCGGACTGATGGAAATGGGTGTGTACTTCATTCCCTCTTCCAAAACTGCCACTTTATTTGCATTGGAACTTCCACCAAAGGCAGATGTCCAACTCTCCCTTACCCTCTGTGGATCCTTTACGGTTCCCGGATGCTCCAAGATATCGCCCGGTGTGGCACCATTTGCAAAGAACTTTGCACCATACTCTTCACAGGCAATGGCCATGCCAATCGCATTCTTTGCCATTGCAATCGGAGAATACCCAACCAGTCCGTCAAATCCAAGACCAGGAATATGAAGAACATCCAATGGTTTCAGATTGACCATGCTTCCCTTCATGGTTGGTGCATCATCCTTACTGGTGTTGTACTGATAATAAAGCTGTCCTTTATCATCCCTATCCACGGTCATTCGGTTCGGCATCAGAGGATACAATGCAATGATTTCTCCCTTGCCATTACGGATAATCTGGGCATACGCATTTCCCCACAGGAGCAAATGTGTCATCAATGTCTCCCTGAATACAAAGGAAGTCATTTCCGGATTCGGCTCATCATGGAGCAAAAAAAAAGCGGGTGTTTCATCGCTTTTTCCTTACCTCCATCTCCGTTGTACTTGTAAACATGAAGCGGAAGACTTGCCACCGCCTCTGATAAGATACGTACACAGGAATACACCGCTGTCATCTGCATGGCAGAACGCTCATTGACATTCTTCCCACTGGAACTGCCACCGATAAAAAATCGGTATGCACTTCCAGATGTAGCATTTTGTGGTTTATCCCTTGCTTTAAAAATCCCATGATTATTTCACTCCTTGTTTGTTTCCAAATTTTTCATTGACATTTTTTCATCTGATTCCATATAATATATTAAATGCACAAATCCGTGCATCTCCCAAAATAAATTCAGGTTATTGACTTGAATCTATTTTATGCTATAATATTTATAGAGGATAGCGACGAGATCAGCTATCGTTGGTTATGAAGCAATTGACTGTGTCGGTATGCAGCCGGTTGTGGAGCCAGACCTTGGGTTATGCGATAACCTCAAGCCGAATAGGTTCTTCGGAACTGAAAGAAAACGCTTTTATGGGGCCTTGCTCACGCAAGGTCCTTTAATTTTTACCAAAGGTGGCTGTACAAAATGGACATTTTAAAACAATCCGCATTGGCGTGGAAGAGCTAACTGAATACCGTTACCAGTTCGTGTATGGCTACAAAAAGACTTTGTATCCTATCAACCTCACGTTTTCCAATGAGGACTATCCACATCTGGCCGGTTTTCAATACACGAAAGACATCTCCCTTCCAAACTATTCCTCTGCTAAAATTGCAGAGCGGATTCTTGAAGGGAAAATAACTTTTGAACAAATTCAAAAAGCAGCACAATATGAGGAAATGATTAAGCCCCGATTAGAAGCACTCATCCGTTTGAAACATTCCTTGGATCATGATTTTAATCTTTATTCCTTCATGCCTCGGATGTACCCTTTTATCACCAACATTAAGGCAGATTACCTGATCGCCAGTCATCTGGTGATTGATAGTTATGTTTTCATCATCCATACCACTCCAAAAGGAGATGCCAAATGCGATTTTCTTTGCTGTTCGGCTTTCGCTAAAGGTGAACGAGACTACGAAACAAATCAGAGGAAACGGGCATTACTCAAAAAGGAACGTGTACATATCGCATCAAACACAACAACTGTTTTACTCGATAAATTGAATAGCGAATCTTCATAGGGAACATTTTCAACAACAAACATCTTGAAATGTTCCCTACTTATATGAACAAAATGTCTCTGGAATCATAAACACTTTCTGTATTTGGATTTCCACAACGAATCGCCCTATCCAGTCCCATAATCGTTGCAATGGCACCATCAATCTTCTCTGTAGATTTTTCCTTATCTGCTTTAATGTTTCCTGCCGGATCTGTTCGAATAAAAATATTATCCATCATCCAACGAAGAACTGGATGTCCTCCATGAGCCAATCTCTTCTCTAATGTCAGCTTCATCAGCTCTTTAGTCGGCGGACTCATATCTTTAAATCCCTGACCAAACGGAACAACCGTAAATCCCATGCCTTCAAGGTTCTGTACCATCTGTACAGCTCCCCAACGGTCAAATGCAATCTCTCGGATATTGAAACGCTCTCCCAGCCTTTCTATGAATTTTTCAATAAATCCATAATGAACAACATTTCCCTCTGTGGTCATAAGATACCCCTGTTTTTCCCAGACATCATACGGAACATGGTCTCTTCTGACTCGAAACTCCAACGTATCTTCCGGAATCCAGAAATAAGGCAAGATAGCAAACTTGTCATTCTCATCCCTCGGCGGAAACACCAATACAAGCTGAATATGCCTCCCGATTGTGCTGCGTGTCCAGCCGTTTTGTTCTCCGATTTCTTTCTGCGTCAAGTGCTGGAAGTAATACAAAAAGATAGGCTTCGTATTCAGTCATGGAAAATCCCCCTTTCTTCGATTATGGGAAAGGGCGGCAGCACTTTTTTGCTGTCGCCCCTTGATTACCCACCAGCAAGGACAGGCGGGGCTGTCAACGGTGGGCGCAGTCCATTTACTTGCCGTTGACTGGCTCGGCTGGGTTTGCTATTCCAGCAAGATTTCAAGATACTGTTTTCAAAATAGTACCTATATCTCCGTCAAGACATACTGACTGTCGCTTAATTTCGGTTGGTGCATAAGCGTCAGATAAATTAACACAGGAATATATTGCATTAGGATTTTGCACTGTCATTTTCCAAAAAGAATATTTAATTATGACAGGTGTGTTATTGCCTACACCCAGTTCAAAAAGCAACAATTTTGAGCCTTTATGTCTGCGGACAAAATCCTCATATCGGATATTCGCCTGATACCAGCCTTCGTCTTGAACAAAAGAATTGTCACACCGTAAATTCATTGTCATTGGTGCGCCACAAACAGGACAATAGGGAATGAGTTCGGAAGGAATTTTCATGTTCTGTTGTTCGACAATCATTTTTCGGACTGCCGTTTCATTATCATACGTCTTTTGATGACACGCTTTTGAACACTGCCATAAGCCATAATCGCCCTGTGTGTAAAATAATCTCTTTTTATCAAAATGGTTGATTTGAAATAAATGGTCTACATTGGTCGTCAGAACAAAATAATCTTTGCCATGTATCAATTTCAGCAGCATTTGGTACACTTCGTTTTGCGGTTGGTCGTAACGGTTACAGTAAATATGCCTTGACCACCACGCCCAGTATTCTTCCAGCGTTTCGTATGGATAGAAACCGCCGGAATACATATCAGAAATCCCGTATTTCTGGTTGAAATCAGCAAAATATTTCTGAAAACATACACCGTCATAAGTGTAACCAGCTGATGCAGATAGTCCAGCTCCCGCACCTATTAGAATTGCATCAGCATTGTCGATTGCCTGTTTTAGTCTTTTTATATTATCCGAATAGTTTTCGGTAGATTTCATCGTCCATATCTTTGAAAACATTAAATACCACCTTGATTTTACTTTGCGTTTGAGATTTATAGTTCCTAACTGCCCGTACCGCAATTTCCGCAGCTTTCTCATTTGGAAAATGAAATTCTCCTGTTGAGATACAACAAAATGCTATACTGGTTACTCCATTCTTTTCTGCAAGTGACAGGCAAGAACGGTAGCAGTCTGCAAGCAGTTCACAGTCAGATTGTTTGAGTTTTCCTTGAATAATCGGTCCGACTGTATGAATTACAAACTCACTTGGCAAATTAAAGGCTGGCGTGATTTTTGCCTGTCCTGTCTGTTCCTCATGCCCTTGTTGTTTCATCAGATTATCACATTCAAGCCTGAGCTGTATTCCTGCAAAGGTATGAATTGCATTATCAATGCAGCCATGACAAGGGCAAAAGCACCCTAACATTTGACTGTTTGCTGCGTTAACAACCGCTCCGCATTTTAACGTTGTAATATCCCCTTGCCATAAATATAAATCTTCTGTAATGGCAGTCAAACTTTCAATATCGGTAATCCCTTTGCCCCTAAGCTCTGCTTGCAGATATTCGTCCTGTATCTTCAAAAATTGAAAAGACGCTGGCATTGGCGGGCGTACATTTACAAGTGACCGAAATAGCTGAAATTGATTTTTTTCATCTTTTCCAAAAGAGAGCGCCTGCTTTTTATATTGCGGCATTTCATTTAAGAGAAAAGAATTGAGTTGATATAGCCGTTCAAGCTGCGTCATAAGCTACCACCTCTTTTCTCTATTGCACGTACAGGGCAGATTTCATAACAGTTTCCACAATGCAAACAATGTTCCTGTTGAATCACAACAGGCTTTTTTTCTATGTCGATACATTTTTGAGGACAACGGGAATAACATAATTTACACCCAATACATTTATCCGTAACAAAATAACGTTCTTGATTATCTTTTCCGCCTCCAAATGTAAAACCAGCCCGTTCAATCGGTTTTTTGGATAAATCAAACCATTCCCCACTTCCTTCGTAGAGCTGAAATACCGTAAGGGCAGACATGGATTCCACACTGGGGTAGAGTTCATTCATATAAGGATTTTTTTGAAAAAGTGTTGGCAGGAGTGTTGTTCCAACTTCACGAACTTTTCCACGAACAGAAACAGCCACACAGGATAAGGTATCTTTTCCCCTCATTCCTGTTAAAGCTATGAAGCCCTGTTTTTTCAGTCTGTCATAAAATCCTTTTCCCTTTGCGGTTAAAAAATACAAACCATTTTCATCAAAATCCATAATGTCAATGGCACAAGTTACAGGCAGATCGTTATCGTCTACAGTAGCTATAACAGTGGAATGAATTTCATCCACAATAAAGGAAAAATATTCTCGGATAGTCATGATGTGTCCTCCATATAGGGCAGCCCTGCAACCTTATCGGCTCGCAGGGCTGCTCTTGCTATTTACAGGTCATATTCTTTCGGCGGGTTGCCGGAAAAGTCAGCGATTACTGCGTGTGCGTCCTCAAGATAGAATACCTCAAAAATCGGGTTGTCTGCGGTTTGATACTGTCCCTTTACAATCAGGTTATTCATGCAGCCTTCTTTTACTGCCATGTTGTTCTCAAAAACAACTTTCCCGTTCAAGCGAATCCACGCATACGCCGGAGAAGAAACACAAACTTCAATATAGGGGTTATTCTGAATATCCTTATAAACATCTTTCGTATTATTTGTGCAGAACCACAGCTTTCCGTCCTGCTCAAAGCAGAACATAAACGGACGGCATTTTGCTTTCCCGTCACGACCAACTGTGGCAAGATACTGTACGGGATTTTCCTGTAAAAATTTCACAACTTCATTCATGATAAATGACCTCCTGATATTAAATAAGTTTTTTCGTTTGCAATTTTTCGTTTGCAAGATTATAATAATTCCGTAAAGCCCTTTTGTAAAGTAAGCACATAATTGTGCTATAGTTACCAAAATGAAACTATAGAAAAGGAGAGATACCATGCCAAACGAAAAAAATTTGCCAGCCTGCCCAGTAGAAACCCCCCTTATGCTGATAGGCGATAAATGGAAAGTTCTCATATTGCGTGACTTAATGCCCGGAACAAAACGATTTGGAGAATTAAAAAAATCCATAGGGAATGTTTCTCAAAAAGTATTGACAGCACAGCTGCGTGATATGGAAGAAAAAGGGCTTGTCAATCGAAAGGTTTATGCAGAAGTTCCACCACGTGTTGAGTACAGTCTGACAGAATTAGGTAAGAGCCTTAAACCGATTTTGGACGCTATGTGGAATTGGGGAGAGGAATATAAAGCCCAAAACGTATAAAAAGTATCGGGACAGATTTCATTTTGTCCCGATACTTTTTTGGAATAGTAGGCGGCTGTCTGCTAAGTTCATGTTTGTTACTTTACCGCACATGAGCATTTGCTTAGGGTAGATATTCTATTATTAGTCCCTAACACAAGCGGCAGCAATCCATTCAAAGGACGCTGCCGCTAAATTTTTCCATTTACAATTTTGTCATTCAAGGCTCTTACTGAAAAAATGGTGTAGCAGTGGTGTAGTAAGTGCCTATTTGCTTTGTAAATCTATTGATTTTACAGGCTTTTTCAGGGCTTTTCAAGATATTGCCGTGGCAAATAAATAGCACTTAATCATCTTCTTATATCCCCATTTAAGTCTTGTATTTCTTCTCAAACGCTTGATTTTTCAAGGTTTTCCGGGACTCAAAAGCCTTTTTTAACTTATTCCCACCCGCTCATTCCCTATCCTGCTCCCAAAACCCTAGTCCGTCGTCCTCTGATACTCCAGCGTATATCCATTGGGATCAGAAAAGAAGAAGGAATACACCGGAAATTTCGGGTGGTGAGCCGGCGGGGCAGAAAGTCCCAGAGTCGGTCGGCTCTTTAAGGCTTCATACATGCGGTCCACATCCTCCAGGGACGGCAGATTAAAGGAAATGCACTGGCCTGTGGCCATGGGCCGGGCTGGACCATAATCGCAGAAGGCCAGATAGCCGTACCCGCAGTCAAACCACACGCTGGACCCCAGATCCTTATAAACGGGGAGCCCTAAAACAGTGGTATAATATTTTTTTGTTTCCTCCATATTTTTGCACGGAAAGAATATTACGCTGGATTCTGGTTTCATATGAGACTCCTTTCTTTTTTCCATGGATGTCCCTGGATTACCGGCCAGCCTGGTCCTCCAGGGTATCCACATCCCAAAGTTCTCTCTCTTCCTCTACTTCAAAAAAATGTACCTGGTCCATATGGGCTTTCATAACCCGTTTTCCTCCCCGGTCCCCGGACAGAGCCAGAAGCTCATCCTTATAAAATGCAGAAAACCACACCGGATTCCCCGGCTCCCCCAGGCAGGAAACGCAGCCGATCGGATGGCTTTCCCGGTCTCCTCCTGAGACCTTCTTCATGAATTCCAGAAAAGCTTCCACAGTCCTTTCCGAAAGCCACGGCTGATCGGCCACAAAAAACACATAGACATCCGGCTCTCTCCCGGCCTCCTGCCTGCACATTCCAGAGATCGGGCTGGATTCCGGCATTCCCGCCAGGATCCCGGCCCGGATGCTGTGGGATACTCCCTCCCGGCTCTGGGGGCTGTATACAGGATACAGACGGCCGGAGCCGGCAAGAAGGGCCCTCCGCTCCTTTTCCACAGAGGGATCGCAGACAGGCCCGGGGCCTTCTCCTACTGCCTCCTGCAAAAGCTCCTCATACTGGGACACTACCACGATCTCCAGCTCCTTATGCCTTTCTGCCACAGCCGCCAGCCGGTCCAGCAGATGCAGGTACATGGGATTCTGCCCGACCATATGAAAAAGCTTGTTTTTTCCAAACCGGCGGCTGTTTCCAGCCGCCAGATACACACATCTTATTTTCATTTCTTCAGCAGTCCCATGGCGATCTTCTCACTGGTGATGGGAAGCTCCTTAAACCACAGCCCTGTGGCGTTGGCAATGGCATGGGCAATGGCCGGGGACGGCGTGTTGATGACAATCTCTCCGATGGACTTGGCTCCGAAGGGGCCGGTGGGCTCATAGCTGCTTTCAAATTCTATCCGCAGCCTTCCCATATCCAGCCGGGTGGGGATCTTATACTGCATGAACGAGTTGTTCATCATATGACCCTTTTTGTCGTACTGGACATTCTCATATAAGGCCATTCCAATGCCCTGGACAATGCCGCCCTCGGTCTGGACCCGGGCCAGGTTGGGATTGATGACCGTTCCGCAGTCCACCACAGCCGCATAGTCCAGGATCTCCACATGGCCTGTCTCCTTATCCAGCTCGATCTCCACCGCGCCTGCCATGAACGGCGGCGGCGATACGGGAGAGCTGTGGGTCTCCGTCACCTGGAGGGCTTCCTGGCTGCCGCACATGGACGCCGTCCCCAGGTCTGTCAGAGTCACCGACTCTCCGGTAGCCGGATCCAGGAAGCGTGTCCCGTCAAACTCCAGTTCCGCGCCGGAAACATCCGGAGGCCCGGAAGCACAGGCGCCTGGAGCGCCCAGGCCGCAGCCATCCGCCGCATACCGCGCCCTCAGAAGCTCCGCCGCCTTGTCCTCCATCTTCTCCAGCAGCTTTCCGCAGGCTCTCTCCACGGCCTTTCCCGTCACATAGGTGGTGCTGGACGCATAGGATCCGGAGTCGTAGGGGGAAGCGTCCGTATCCGCCCCGTAAACGGTGATCTGGTCTGTGGAGCAGTCCAGGCACTCCGCAGCCATCTGGGCCAGGATGGTATCGCAGCCAGTTCCCATGTCTGCTGCTCCGATGGTCAGCGTATAGTATCCGTCCTCATTGAGCTTGATGGAAGCCGAGCCCACGTCCACGCCGGAGATCCCGGAGCCCTGCATGGCCATGGCGATGCCGACACTCCTCACCTTTCCATTTCCCATGTCCCGGCAGGGGAATTTTTCCTTCCAGCCGATCATCTCCGCTGTACGCATCAGACATTGATCCAGGGTACAGCTTGCCGCTGTCTCGCCGTAATAGGCCGGCATCACATCTCCCTGACGCACCACATTTTTGAGACGCAGCTCCACCGGATCCATGTGCAGCTTTTCCGCCAGCTGGTTGACTGCCGACTCCACGGCAAAGATCCCCTGGGTGGCTCCGTAGCCCCGGTAGGCTCCCGCCGACATCACGTTGGTATAGACCACGTCGTAGGCAAACCGGTAAGCCCTGGGAGTACCGTACAGCGGAATGGACTTATGGCCGGAAAGTCCCACAGTCGTGGGGCCGTGCTCGCCATATGCTCCAGTATTAGATAAGGTGTACACGTCGATGGCCTGGATGATCCCATCCTTAGTGGCTCCGACCCGCACAGAGACCTCCATCTCATGGCGGGGAGTGGAGGCCGTCTGGCTCTCCGTCCGGGAAAAGATCATTTTGGACGGCCGCCCCGTCTTCCAGGTGACAAAAGCCGGGAAGATCTCAGAAACCACCGTCTGCTTCGCTCCGAAGCTGCCGCCGATCCTGGGCTTCACGACCCGGATCTTCGACTTGGGGATCCCCAGGGCGTTGGAAATGATCCGCCGCACATGGAACACGATCTGGGTGGAGCTTAAAATGTTCAGCCGTCCGTAGGCGTCAAAATAGCAGCAGGTCCGGAAGGTCTCCATCATGGCCTGCTGGTCGGCCAGGGTATGGTATGTACCCTCTGCCACCACGTCGCACTCTGCCAGGACCGCATCCACATCTCCCTGTCCGGATACATCGCTGGCACACAGATTTCTCTTATTGTCCGCGCCCACAGGACAAAGGGATCTCCAGCTGTCCTCGGGATGGACCAGGATCTCGTTATCCTTGGCAGTCCGGAAGTCCAGAATGGCCGGAAGCACCTCATACTGCACCTTCACCAGCTTTAAGGCCCGGTCTACGGCGTCCTCGGTCTCCCCGGCCACAATGGCCACCGGATCTCCCACATACCGCACATGCCGGTCCAGGATCAGCCGGTCGTAGGGGCTGGGCTCCGGATACGTCTGCCCGGCCATGGTAAACCGCTCTGCAGGCACGTCCTCCCAGGTATAAACGGCTGCGATCCCCGGCACCTTCATGGCCGCATCCGTCTTTACAGACTGGATCATGGCATTGGCGTGGGGGCTCCTTAACACCTTAACGATCAGACAGTCCCTGGGGGCCAGATCGTCCATATACACCGGTTTTCCCATCAGAAGCGCCATGGCGTCCTTCTTACGGATCCCTTGATTTACATTCTTCATGACGCTCCTCCCTTCTTTTTATATTCAATAAACGCGCGGATCCCCCGGAGCTGTCCCTCGTAGCCGGAGCAGCGGCACAGGTTCCCGGCCAGATATTCCCGGATCTCATCGTCCGTGGGGTCCGGATTTTCCCGGAACATGGCAATGGCGTTCATGACCATGCCCGGATTGCAGAAGCCGCACTGTTCCGCTCCCTGGTCGGCGATGAACGCGCCGAACTCCTCGGCCTCCTTCTGGAGCCCCTCCAGGGTGTCGATCCTGTGGCCGTCGGCCCGGGCCGCCAGGACAGAACAGGAAAGGACCGGCTTATCATCCATAAACACGGTGCAGAGGCCGCAGTTGGACGACTCGCAGCCCCGCTTCACGCTGAGACAGCCGTGATCCCGTAAAAAATCAATGAGAAGCCTGTCGTCAGAGATCAGCGCCTCCACATTTTTCCCATTTAAGACCAGTGAAATCTTCATGCCCTCTGTCCCTCCTTCTCTTTTGTCAGGCAGGCCGGAGCGCCGGCTCCTGCGGCCTGTCCGCTTCCGCCGTACAATGCTTCCATCAGTCCCCGGTACAGGAGAACGCCCGCCAGGTGGCTGCGGAATTCCTTTCCCGCCCGGATATTGCTGCCCGTGGGGACCACAGATGCAAGCTCCGCAGCCAGAACCTTCCGCTCTTCCTCTCCGGAGCCCTGAAACCGCTCCAGCCATTCTGCCGGAAGCTCATAGGATCTGGCCCGGGCCGGAGTCGCCCCGAAAACAGCCCGTCCGGCAGCCCGTTCCCCTTCTCCGGATCTCCATCCTTCCCCAACGGCCACCGCACAGGCCATCACAGGAAAATCCGTCTTTGTGTTCCGGTGGGACAGGTAGGCGTACCGCCGTTTTTCCTTCTTTACGATGACCCTCACCAGAATATCATTTTCTGCTCCCTCTGCCGCAAACCGCTCCATGGGCACCAGACCTCCATGGTACAGCTCCACCCAGGAATCCAGGGCCAGGAACATGGTCAGCACGTCAGAAAATCCAAACCGTCCAAAAATACTGCCGCCCACGGTGGCCAGGTTCCGGAACTGGACGCCCACGATGTGACGCAGGCTCTCCCGGACGGCCCCGCCGGTCATGGCGTCAAGCCCCTTATGGAGCTCCAGATCCCTTAAGCTGGTCATGGCCCCGATCCTGTATTCCTCCTCCGTTTCTTCAATACCGGAAAGTCCCAGGTCCGACAGATCGATGACCGTCTGAACCGTTCGGTTCTGCATTTTCAGCCACAGCATGCCGCCGAGGATATGGGCCGATTTCTTCTGGTTCCGCACATAAGCGTCCTCCAGGCTCTCCGCCCGCACATATTCTCTGAATTTAAGCATCTGTTTCCCTCCTCCATATGATCATCTTTTCTCCCATGGCCTCTGCGGTCTGTGCCGTCATATGATACAGACCTCCGGCCATCCGGATAAAATTCACTTCAGCATTTACGCCCATCTGCCAGAAAAGCAGGGGCCTTTTCCGTTCCATGATCCTTTTCTTCTATGATATAAGCCGCAGGGCGGATATTTTCCACTTTTACTTTCTAAAAAGGGCCCTTCTGGATCTCTTCTGGTACGCCCTGGTATCCAGATACCTCCCGGCCTCCTTCCTGTTTTCAGTCCGGAAGCCAGCAGCCAGGCTCTTTAAGCCTTCTTCTCCCTGGGGATCACAATGTTCAGGACAATGGCCAGGATCGCTGCCGGAACGATACCGGAGCCTCCGAAGATCAGCTGTACTGCCTCGGGAAGTCCGGCGATCACTGCGCCATTGGCACCAATACCGTAGCCAAGTCCCAGGGCCGTGGATACGATGGTGATGTTCCTGGCTGTCAGCGGCTCCTTTGTGATCAGCTGGATGCCGCTGATGACGATGGATGAAAACATCATCACCGCCGCTCCGCCCAGAACGCTCTGGGGCATAATGGAGATCAGCGCCGCCAGCTTGGGGAGCAGGCCGCAGAACACCAGGAATACGGCTCCTGTGGCCAGGGCATGCCGGTTGACGATCTTTGTCATGGCCACCAGGCCCACGTTCTGACTGAAGGATGTGTTGGGCAGCACGCCGAACAGGGCTGCAAAGCTGGAACCCAGACCGTCGCAGATAACGCCGCCGGAAAGCTCAGAATCGGTCGCTTCCCGTCCCATGCCGCCTTCCATCACTCCGGAAATATCGCCCACGGTCTCCACTGCCGTTACGATGAACATGATCAGCACCGGGACGATGGCGCGCAGGTCAAAGACCAGGGGGACCGGCATCAGCTTCGGTATGGAAAACCAGGAAGCCTCCGCCACCTTGTCCCAGTTTAAAACCCATGCCTTGGTATACTCCACGCCATCGGCAGTGATGCCGGTGGGGGATAAAAACAGGCCCATGACAGCCGACGCAATATATCCGGCGATGATGCCGATCAGAATGGACGATGCGCTGGTCATGCCCTTTGTTCCGTGCTTGAACGCGATGATCACCACCGTCACAAGAGCGCCCAGAGCCAGGTTCTCAAGGGAACCAAAATCGGCTGCCGCGTTTCCGCCGCCAAAGGAGCCGACGCCCACGGATACCAGGGACAGGCCGATGGAAAGGACTACTGTTCCAGTGACCACTGCCGGGAAAAACCGTCTCAGGGGCTTTAATAAAAAGCCCAGGACCGTCTCAAACAGGCCGCCCAGGATGGAGGCCAGCATAATGGCCCCGTAGCCGGCAATGCCGCCGCCCATGACCTTTGCCACACTGTTGAATACGCCAATGAAGCCGGAACTGGTCCCCATGATAATGGGTACCTTTCCTCCCACAGGACCGATGGCATAAAGCTGCACCAGTGTCACGATCCCGGCCACCAGCATGGCGTTCTGCAGCAGATCCACCTGCAGCTCTGCAAATTCGCTGCCTGCTCCAATGCCGCAGGCGCCTGTGATGATGAGGATCGGAGTCAGATTTCCCACAAACATGGCCAGCACATGCTGAAGCCCCAGGGGAACTGCCTTTGTGAGCGGAAGCTTCCCATAAAAGTCAAACGCCGCTCCTTTTGTTTCTGCTTTTTCCACTTTTCTCTCTCCTTTTTAGCCTTTTTCTGCTTTTTTCAGCCCCTCTATCATGGGCGATAGGAGAAAAAAAGTCAATAACCCAATGAATATTCAGAAACTTTAATTATTTCTAATAATTCGGAATTTTTCTTCCATTAAAAGCCAGTTGGGACGGAAAAAATTCATCAGCTGCCAGTAACCGGCCCCCAGAAGGCCATATTCCCGGATCAGGTCAAACTTTCCCTGAATGCTCCGCACATCCTCAAACCAGATCCCATGCTGGATCCCGTACTGCCAGTAACGAAGGTATGGGGACCAGGCCGTCTCGTCGAACCGGATCGGGACTCCATGATCGATGGCCCGGGCCACCGCCTCCCGGTTGCTGATGGACTGGGCCTTTGTGGTCCCGCGCACATAGGGAAGGGGCCATTCATACCCATAATTGGGGATCCCCAGGCTGATCTTTTCCACCGGAATGGCTGAAACCGCGTACTCCACCACCCGGCGGACCATATTGAGGGGGGCTACGGCCATAGGCGGACCGTATGTATATCCCCATTCATACGTCATCAGCATCACCCGGTCCGCCGCCTCCCCTAACAGACGGTAATCGATTCCTTCATATAAAAGTCCCTTCTGGTCCGGCGAGGTTTTCGGAGCCAGGGCCACAGAGACCGGATAACCGAATACCTGGAGCACACGGCGCACACGGCCTGTAAATTCTGCAAAGGCCGGCCCGTCCTCTGCCCGGACATACTCAAAATCAATGTCCAGCCCCCGGTAGCCCTTTTCTGTCATCGTCCGTCCCAGCTCCCAGATCAGCCTCTCCTGGAGCCTTCTGTCCTCCATCAGCGCCGTCACCAGATTGTTGTTAAAGCGGCCGTCTGCACCCAGGGGCGTCAGGACCATCACGGGATCCACACCGGCATCCGCTGCCTGGCGGATCAGCCAGGTATCATCGGACGAAGGCGGGATCAGTGTTCCCTGTTCTGTAAAGCCGTAGGAAAAAATATAAAGATCTGTCAGAAACGGAAGCGTCTGCTCCGCCGTCTCCCTTGAAATAAACGGATATGCATAACCAAATGAGTATAGCTCCCGCCTGGACTGTTCCCGGTCCGCCGCCGGTCCTTCCGGAATCAGGAGCGACTGGCCCACAGCCAGGCGGTATGGATATTCTATCTGGTTGGCCCACAGAAGCTCTCCCACAGGGATACCGGCCGTCTCTGCGATCCGGTCCACATTGTCTCCTTCCTTTACCACGTAAACTGACACGTTCTCCCGCTCCCCATCCATTTCTTTCCTATTAATATATGAGCATGGGCTGTCCGGGGGAACGAAAAAACGCACCTGCGTGCTTTTCCGCCTGCGGACGGGCCGCTTTTTTGCTCCCTCTGCGGAAAAACTGCTTCCGGCCCATGGCTGTCCCTGCGGAGCGTTTTAATATCATGGGACGCATTTTCCCATGATATAAAAATACCCGGAAAAGAACGTTCCCATATGGAACCGTCCCTTCCGGGTGATTTCAGTCATATCCGTTCAGTTATCGTTCAGCCAGCGCCGTCAGCCGTCCGTCCACCACATCGATCAGGATGGTATCTCCTGTATGGACGCCGTCGGAAAGGATCAGCTTTGCCGCCAGGGTCTCCACATTTTTCTGCAGATACCGTTTCAGCGGTCTGGCTCCGTAAACCGGATCGTAGCCATTGTCCACGATGAACTGCTTTGCCTCATCGGACAGGGCGATGGTCAGCTCCTTATCGGCCAGACGCCGGTTGATGTCTGCCGCCAGAAGATCCACGATCCCTCCGATGTTGTCCTTTGTCAGAGGCTTAAAGAGGATGGTCTCATCCAGACGGTTTAAAAACTCTGGACGGAAATGGGCCCGAAGGTCGTTCATGACCATCTGCTCCGCCTCCGGCCGGATATTCCCGTTCTCATCGATGCCCTCTAGGAGATACTGGGAGCCGATGTTGGAGGTCAGGATGAGGATCGTATTCTTAAAGTCCACGGTCTTTCCCATGGAATCGGTGATCCGCCCGTCGTCCAGTACCTGTAAAAGCACGTTGAACACGTCCGGATGGGCCTTTTCCACCTCATCGAATAAGACCACACAATAGGGCTTTCTGCGGACTGCCTCGGTCAGCTGGCCGCCCTCATCGTAGCCCACATATCCTGGAGGAGCACCGATGAGACGGGACACGGAATGCTTTTCCATATATTCGCTCATATCGATCCGCACCATGTTGTTCTCGTCATCAAACAGGCTCTCCGCCAGGGCCTTGGCCAGCTCCGTCTTTCCGACGCCAGTGGGGCCTAAGAACAGGAAGGAGCCGATGGGCTTGGTGGGATCCTTGATCCCGGCCTTGGACCGGATAATGGCCTCTGTGACCTTCTCCACGCCTTCATCCTGGCCCACCACCCGCTTATGGAGCTGTTCATCCAGATGAAGTGTCTTATTCCGCTCACTTTCTGTAAGCTTTGCCACCGGGATCCCCGTCCACCGGGAAATGATCCTGGCGATCTCCTCTTCTGTAACGCTTTCATGGACCAGGCTCAGATCCTGGTTCTTTACCTTTTCCTCCTCGGCCTCCAGCTCCTTTTCCAGCTGCGGAAGCTTTCCGTACTGGAGCTCCGCTGCCTTATTCAGGTCATACTTCTGCTGGGCGTCCTGGATCTGGCGGTGCAGGCTCTCGATCTCCTCACGGAGGCTGGAAAGCCGGTCCACCGACGCCTTCTCGTTCTCCCACTGGGCCTTCTGGGAGGCAAAGGTGTCATGAAGCTCCGCCAGCTCCTTCTGGAGATCCGCCAGCCGCTCCTGGCTCAGATGGTCGGTTTCCTTCTTTAAGGCTGCCTCCTCGATCTCCAGCTGCATGATCTTCCTGGACAGCTCATCAAGCTCGGTGGGCATGGAGTCCAGCTCGGTCTTTATCATGGCACAGGCCTCGTCCACCAGGTCAATGGCCTTATCCGGAAGGAACCGGTCGCTGATATACCGGTTGGACAGGACCGCCGCCGAAACCAGGGCCGAATCGGTGATCTTTACTCCATGGAAGACCTCATACCGGTCCTTCAGTCCCCGGAGGATGGAGATGGTATCCTCCACCGTGGGCTCATCCACCGTCACCGGCTGGAACCGCCGCTCCAGGGCCGGATCCTTTTCAATATATTTCCGATATTCGTCCAGGGTCGTGGCGCCGATGCAGTGGAGCTCGCCCCTGGCCAGCATGGGCTTTAACATATTTCCGGCATCCATGGAACCCTCTGTCTTTCCCGCTCCCACAATGGTATGAAGCTCATCGATGAAGAGAATGATCTGCCCCTCGCTCTTTTTCACTTCCTCCAGAACAGCCTTTAACCGCTCCTCAAATTCGCCCCGGTATTTGGCTCCTGCCACCAGTGCTCCCATATCCAGGGAAAACAGCTTTTTATCCTTTAAGCCCTCCGGCACATCGCCGCGGACGATCCTCTGGGCAAGGCCCTCCACCACGGCCGTCTTTCCGACGCCTGGCTCGCCGATGAGCACCGGGTTATTCTTTGTCTTCCGGGACAGGATCCGGACCACATTCCGGATCTCCGCATCCCGGCCGATGACCGGGTCCAGCTTCTGGTCCCTGGCCCGCTCCACCAGATCGGCCCCATATTTATTTAAGGTATCATAAGTAGCCTCTGGATTGTCGCTGACCACCCGCTGGTTTCCGCGGACGGTGGAAAGAGCCTGTAAAAAATTGTTCCGGTCAATGGCATATAAGCGGAACAGCTCCTTTAAAGCCCGGTTGGGCTCCCTTAACAGGCATAAGAACAGGTGCTCCACGGAAACGTACTCGTCTCCCATGGCCTTTGCCTCATCCTCTGCGCTGATGAGGACCTTGTTCAGATCGTTGGTCAGATAGACCTGGCCGCCGCCGGAAACCTTCGGAAGCTTATTTAACGCCTGCTCCGCCTCGTTTAAAAACTGTCCGCCGGAGATTCCCATTTTCGTTACCAGCTTCATGATCAGGCTGTCCTCCAGCCGCAGGAGGCTCACCAGAAGATGCTCCTGGTCGATCTGCTGGTTTCCATATTCATAAGCCAGCTTCTCGCAGCCCTGGACGGCCTCCACTGACTTTTGTGTAAACTTACTGATATTCATATACAATCCTCCTTTTGAAAAGGAAATGGTCTTGTTTATTTGTTCTAGGCAGAATATAACACATGTTATTAGCACTGTCAAGAGGTGAGTGCTAATTTTTTTTTGAAGAATTTGTGAATCCTTGATTTTACTGGTCTCACAGGGATTTTTCACTTGCTTTTGCACTCGATTTTCTTGATTTGACCACATTTTTACGACAACGACTTATGGTTTATACCACAGCAGTCACAGTTTCTGGCAGGTTCATTTTAGACATCTCATTCTCCACATGAGACTTCTCTACAATATGATTATAGACATTCATTGTGATCTATGCATCTGAATGGCCCATGACATACTGCATAACTTTGGGGTTGACATTGTTCTCACCCAGCCTGGTACATCCCGTATGACGAAGGGTATGCGATGAAATAGGGGGCATCAGCTCTGTCTCTCGCTTCTCATCTTCTGCCAATTTACTTTCTTATTATAGGCATTGACGATATTTTTCAGAAAGCTGTTCACTCCCGCCGGCATGATCGGACGTTCATGCTTTGTATTGAAAATAAATCCACTACGTCCACCAATCTCCACATTACTCTGTAAACCGGGCATCAGGTTCAGTTCTCTCTGCTTACGGAACACATCATATACCATCTGTGTCATAGGAATATCTCTGATGCCTGCATCCGTTTTAGTTCCTAAGTCATGGAAGCAATAGCCTAAGTGTTCATCTATTTCAGCTTCCATCATTTCCTTGATGGTGCCGCCAAGCAGATCTTTAAGGGCATCTTGAATGTCCTGGGCAGACTCGATGTCATACTCCTGCAGGAGCATCTGAATGATATTTTCTTTTTCCTTCAGTCATTTGTACTTTGTGTACGGTTTTCTTTTCTCTTGCCATGATAAAAGGCCTCCTATGATTTATTATCTTATCATAGAAGACCTTTTAAATCTTTATTTACATAAAACTTTCATAGACTCTTCAACGATGGGGGGATTTTTCTGCCTTTTTCAGATAATTCTCTTCAGTTATTTATCCATCTATCCACATTTCTCCAATATCCTCAGAAGGAATCTTTTTTGTTTTATATACAAAAGCTACACTATACTTCGCTCTGGTAACGGCCACATAAAACTTTGAAAGACTTTCAGCTTTCATATCCTTCGATTTCCCTGACAGCCAATTTAACATTGGCTGTGTTGGATATATCAAAACTCTGTCGAAAGTAAGTCCCTTTGATGATCCAAAAGTCGTTACTTCAAATTTTGTATTTACCTTAGTTTTTTTGTCATATCTAAGCTGTATCGGATTATATGTTTCCATATAGCTATCAATATTTTTTTCGTTAATCCAAAATATTCCATCATGTCCCGTTTTTTCATTCATAGCAGAATCACATGGCTTCATATCAGGATACATATGATTTGCAAGATTACATATGATCTGATTATTTCGATGAGATGTAGATAATGTTGTGGTATCAATATTCATTCCGGTAATATTATCCTGCACAAAATCCACTATTTTCCCACCTGCATACTTTTTATGTTTTGCTTCGTAATGAGTTCGATATGTCGTCTGACGGGGATCTCCTACTAAAGTCATATTGCAGCCAACCTCGTATAGCTTTTTTATAACTTCTAAATCATATCCGGCAAAATCTTGTATTTCATCTACAAAAACATAAGAAAAAATTTTTCGTATTCTGCGAAATACACAGCCATTCGATAATCCATCCAAAACACATGGCAGTTTTGAAATCATATTTGAATATACATTACCGGAAGCCGTGACATATTTTTTCTCATTTGTATCCTTTAGTCTCAATAAATTTTTATCTGCCTTATTCACTAATAACACACCGGATACCCTGTTATTTATAAGATAGCTTTGGTAAGGTCGTATACCATGCTTGATTAGCAGCGAAAACCACGGCATAATAGTTACATTGGATGGAATACAACCATTTATTTCGTAAAATTTGTCTCTAATGCTTTGTTCATTAGCATCGGTATAAGTTGTTATCAAAACATTTTCAGAAATCTCCAATGCCTTCTTTACAAGAAATGTTGTTTTTCCTGCCCCTGCCGCCGCAATAATTAGACTACTCATTTTTTATTGCCCTCATTATATACTCAGGATATTTAATTTTCGTAGCCGATTCAAAAATTGCTATGGCACAATCCGTCTTATGAGCGTGCATATATTTGTGCATCTCATCATCCGTATCGTAGTTAGTTCCAAATATATTATTCATTGCTTCTCGCCCATTTTCTTTCAATATTTTCGGCTCTAAGGTATTATAATTAAAATCCTTATCTGACAGTTTCAAGTCACCTGTATCCACTACCTCATCAACGCATATATGGATACATGGTATTTCTTCGTATTCTCTGTACTTTTTCTTAACAGCTTCAATATTTCCATCGTTGTCCGTAACAACAACCGTTTCTTTGTTTAATATCTGTGCAATTTCAAGATACCGCTTAAATGTCACCCCACCTACGGTCATTACATCTATTCCGTCTTGGATAGGAAGCCGCCCCTCATGAGTGTCCATATATGCCCGCTGAACAACCAGCTCATCTGAATCGCCCTCTACTAAGATTGATTTTTTACAAAGAATCAGTCGCAGTGTATCATAACCTGCCACTTTTTTGAAAAATTCAAAAGTTTCTTTTTTGAGCGATTGCATCGAGCAACAATTATCGTCTGAAAGTAAAATTAAATTTTCCAGTCCGAGTTTATTAGCGACAAAGCTACTATGCGTTGATGCTATAATCTGTCTACCAGATGCAGCCTTTTCTATAACTCCCATCAATTCGCTTAATCGAGAAAAAGACAAATGACTTTCAGGTTCTTCAATCAAAATAATACTTGCTTTTTCTGCCTGTTTATGACTTAAAGCTAATTGTGTTTTTATAATACATTGTGCACCTTTTCCAGCATGAGCAAATGGGATTCCATCCACCTGCGTAACCAAACTTGACTCCCAGGAATTTTGAACTCCCTGATCAGCACTCAATGATAATTTCCCATTCATAACCGTAGACGCTGCACTAATTTTCTCATTGATTGACTGAATTGCTTCATTTTGTGCAAACTCATCTATCATATTTCTATGGGCTTGTGTTATTGCTGTTATGTCCTCTGGTTCAAGGAAATCCTTTACTACTCTGGAAATATATACATCAGACCCATTTTGGTATCTGTAATTTGACGAATCAATCATTACAGATTTTATTGGTATAAATCTGGGCATTTTCTCATCTCGGCTAAAAGAGAACCATTTAGCTTCATAAAATTCAATAGGCAAACTTGTAAGTTTTTCTGCTTTCAACAAACTTTCATATTCTGAATTAAATTTATCGGAAAAACTAATCGTGAATCTGATTCCCTCTATACCATCACTTTTTTCAGAATTACCATTTCCCTCATATTCAGGCAATGTTCCACTTTTGAAATATAACTCAATCATTATTTCTGGGGGTGCAATCGGATGTCCATTTTCCACTGATGTCAGGTATTCCTCAACTGCTTCTCTATTAAATAAATATGTTGACAGCTGATTTCTAATATTTCGCCCAGCATACATACCAGTTAAAGCCACATGAATGGCTTCAAGAATAGTAGATTTTCCAGATTCGTTATCCCCAACCAGAAGATTGATATTTTCATTAAATTTTATTTCAAACGGATTTTTAAACTTCTTAAAATTTTGAATGATTACCTTCTCAATAGCCATTCATAGCCTCCTATCTTCGATTTTACTCTACCCCCAACGCCTTAAACACCGCATCTTCCGCACTCTGATACGGAATCAGCTGAAATGCACTCATCAGATCAGCCGGAACACTTGCGAAATCAACAAACGAGGTACTCGGAATCAGCACCTTCCTTGCACCGCTGTCCAGGCATACCTGAAGCGTGTTTGCAAGTTCATCCACCTTTATCATTGTGCCGCTGATTGTTATATCTCCCAACACTGCCAAGTTGCTGACAACAGGCTTTCCAATGGCAATCGAACAAAGTGCAATCAATGTTGGAAGTGCCAGTTTATCTGTCATGCCGATACCCTGCAAATCCTGATAATTGATGATGTAGTCTTTGGTCGATGTGCTGATAGAGCCACTGATCCGATTGCCGTTGGCTTTCAGATAATTAAATGCCGTGTTCACCGCTTCCTTGCATTTAGAATCACTGCCTAAGCCAGTCCGTTCAATTTTGCCATTGCCTGGAAGCATCTGGCTTTCCAAACGAAATACACCAATCATGCCGCTTTTTCCTCTGGATACGGTATAAATCTGCCCCGGGTTACACATTCCATCCGGTATCAGCTTACCACCACCCTGTTCTGGTACGGAAACATAATGTTCTGACATATCTTCTAGGTCTATATAGGAGAAGTTCACATCATAAAACTCCATGCCACCCAGCTTCTTCAATTGCTCCTTGACACGGCGACGCATTTCCAATGCAATCTGAATAATTTCTTCCAGTTCTTCTTTGGTAAACTCACCATTTGGGTACATCAACTTCAGATAACCGTCTATCATACGACGAACCGCAATTGTATCACGCTGATTCAGATTTCTCCCCAAGCGGAAGTAGTGATCAAGTGCATCTCCATACTGCTCCTTGCGAAGCTCTCGGATGAACTCTGCCAAATAGTCACTGATAAAACCGTAATCATCGGTAAAATGCTCCGGTCTGAACTTCGGTATCTCCCATCCTGGAAGATAACAATGCATACGATCAAGAAATGCTGTATCTGTTCCCATTTCCTGCGGGAAAGGTGCAAACAGACTGGACGCTTTCAACAGCACGTCCACACTCTGATTGATATTTCCCACAAATACCATGGACGCAGTAGCAGCTTTTTCTTCTTTGCCACGGGCAAAAGAGCCGGATGCCATATAATCCTTCATAATCTGAATGCCATCTTTATCTTTAAACTTGATACCTGCCACTTCATCAAAGGCTACACAATCCCATAAGCCGACCAGTCCGACCGTTTTGCGTCCCATATTGTAAAACAGGTTTGCAACCGTCGTCTGTCCACCGGAAATCAAAATACTGTTCGGTGAAATCTCTTTGTAAAGATGAGATTTACCGGTACTTCTCGGTCCTAGCTCACAAAGATTAAAGTTATTTTCAACTAATGGAATCATGCGGGTCAGGAGCAGCCATTTCTCACGATATGTGAATTCATCTGGCTCCATGCCGATAGAACGAAGAAGAATATCCAGCCATTCATCTTTCGTAAAAGCTTTTCGTCTCTGCTTCAGTTCATCAATATCAATGTGCGGCATCTGGATCGGTGTCAGCTTACGGATACTGATTGGTGAAATATCTTTCTGCTTTTTCTGTTTGGAACGAAGCGGATTTCCATCAATGTCCTCAATACCAAAATTATTGTCGCCTTCAACCTCATAATCCAGCTGAACAATACACCAGATACCGCCGCAGAGCAGGCGATCAAATTTTTCCGGATATTCATCGGCAATCGGTACATTACCAATGCCCAAATTAGAAAACTCTGCAAAAAAGCAATCCTTTTTCATATCCAGTCGAACAGTCACCATATCAATGATTGTGTGACTGCCTTTTTTACGCAGCTGAGACAGAATTTTCTGTGATTCATCCGGGCGTACAAAGTTGTCAGCAAGAATACGCTTCACATTCTGTACGCCTTTCTCTATAACCGTCTCATCATCTGAACTGCAATACTGTCCCAACAAAAACTCAAGAACATACACTGGGACATTCGCCCCTTCTTTAATTTTCTTTGTCAGGTCTTTCCGAACAATCTTACCGTCAAAGTTCTGACGGAGCTTGTTCTTTATTTCTTCACGGGTACTTTCACCCTCTGCAAATTGCTCCATCTTTCTCTCCTCCTGCGGCATTAATTAAAAAAATCAAACTCGTCCACCGCAAAGGCGATGTCAATCTGGAATGGCTCCCGCTGTAGCAGCTGTAATCCCTGTACATCTGCAATTACCAAATAATAAGTAGCTGTATTGCTGTATTTCAGAGATTTCAAATTAAACTGACAACGGAAAGTTCTTTCTGCACCGTTATCGCTGGTCTTATCTGCAATAATCTTCTGAATATCACTAATCTGTTTGCCGTCCTCATCTGTAAAATAAACTTGATAGGTTGCTGCTTCACGATTTGTACTGACCGCATCTTTTTGATAGAAGTTCAACGAAAAAATCATATTGCTGATCTTACGGTTTGCGGACAGTAAATTAACCGTTACCGGCTTAGTATCATATTTCTGCTTATTTCGCTTATATTCCATAGAATCGTTGCGGAGATAATGATACTCAATCACTGGAACAACCATTTCCTGCAAACTGATACCACCATGCACAAAATTCATACCGCCACCATTCATTTTGATACGAATACTTTCTCTCGGTGCAAATCCATCGAATTCCGTATTTCCGCCTAAGAATTTTACAGGCATCAAGTAATCTGGTTGCACACCCTTCTGCATAATTGCATATCTTCTGCCATACTCCACACATCGCCTGATACTTTCTTTTTTTGTAATGTCAGTGTTTGTTACATCCACATCAAAAAATCCTCTTTTATCTACTTTGTCCTCTTCCTTCAAAGGACTGTATGTATAAAGAAATCCATGATCTGCCGTAATTAGAATATTCGTTCCACCAAATTCATTTACAATGATACGCACGAGGTTCTTCAATTCTGAAATCGCCTTGTCACACGCAGCAAAAACAGCAGTATCCGAAGTGTGGCTGGCTTCATCTATGGTATCGTGGTAAATATAGACCACATCCATACCTTTTACCAAAGCACTTCTTTCCGCTCGTTTCATAGCAATGATATCATTATACTTTAAAGCCACGCTTGCCGAATCTTCTGTTTTCAGAACCTTATCCCTATAAGTACTTGCCGTAGACTGTCCATCTGCCAAAACCGTCAAAATATCGTTCCGAACCTCTACTGTCAGTTCTTTGTGCGGCAACAAAGCTGCCATACCAAACTTTGTAGTAGAAGGGAAGATGCTCTGCATACTGCTGATAGAAACCTTACTTTGCGTTTCTCGCTGAAGCTGATCTGCCATCGTAGCTGCCACTTCATAACGCATGGCATCTGAGATAATTACAAATACTTTCGTATCCGAAGTCTGAATGCGAGAACGGTAAAAATCCTCCTGTTGCGGTACTTCCAGAACTTTACCGTAAGTTGCCAGTTCATCCGCACATACATCCGACCAGTTGTTGCCCAACTCACCTAAGAACCAGTGCGTATAAAGTCCTTCCACCTTATCGACAACATGCTTGAACAAATCATCCAGCAGAATATTGGAAGTCTCCAAACTCTTTTGAAAACTAAGATGGAACAAACGGTAATACGTGTCCATCTGATAGTAACTCTCAGTATATTCTTTCCAGATACTTTTCGCCTCTGCGGTATGGAATCCGGCAGAATGTTTCTTAAAGAAACTTTGCATATTCGCCACTTGTAAGATACCGTCATAAAAATTTTCAAATGGCTCATACCATACACAGGTTCTACGTTTTTCAACGGTATTCGTAATGGTATCCACATCAATGATATGGTCACTGATCTCTGTCATTAGCTTTGTCAGAATTACTTCATTAATACACGGAAAGCACTCTGTTCCTACCAAATCCTCTACTGCCAGCTTTTCAAAGCGCTGATGCAGACGGGCTTCATCCTCAACATAACGTGCCACATCATATAATTGCGGAATGTTATCACTATGAAGCCATTCAGAAATAAAATCATAGCAATATGCCTGATGTGGCATGGAAATAAAACCGTCCAATCCGGCAAGATATTCCTGCCGCATGGTACGGGTCGCTGCAGTTAAAAGCAGATGAATTGCCAACCGCCCAAGGTCTGGTTTTTCCTCCACAAATCCGCATCCCTGACGAACCATCGCCCAAAAAGCTGCGTCTGCATGATATTTTACAAAATCCTGATAAACCGTATTATTATTCAAATCCAGTCCCGCCTGGAACACACTACGGAGAATCATATTAGGCTGTGCATCTTTCAATCCACAGATTGCCGCCATGACAGCCATGTGTAACTGTGCCGGTGTTTCCGGAACTTTATTCTGTGTACTAACTTTCAAACGACGGTCTTTCGCATTGAAGTAAGCACGATAATTTTTAACCTGTTTCCTCATTGCCGGATTTGATATAAGTCCCATCTCATCCATCCAGATAGAAATCAGATCTGCCCGAAACTCTTCACTGTAAAGCTCTACATCCAGAAGCCAGTTATCATCCGGGCGATTATAGACACACGGACTGTAAACCAGATAATTTGTGGTCAAATCATCTACTGAAAGCAGTTTTTTTACAGAAAACGCATTATTTCCTGTCAGCGCAATCACCTTTGCATTTTCCAAAACCACTTCATCCAGTTTATCCTCAAATTCCTTATCTTCATCATACCAGAAAATGATACGACGCTGATAAAACTCAGGCAGAGGTGCAGCAAATCTGCGATTTAAATCTTGTATTATTTTATCTGTATCCATGCTGTCCTCCTACCTTATAATTTTCCAATTTGCTTTTCGTTTTGTTCCGCCCTGTACCAATCTACCTTTTTCCTGTAAAGAAGCGAACATTCGAGAAATCGTTCTTTTCGATATACCCATTTTTTCTGCATAATAGGCCTGTGTTGCAGACGGATTCTTCTCTATAATCTGCAACAATTTTTCTATCTGCGTCTGTTCCTTATTAAGCGGCACTTCAGCGCTATTAGTGCCATCATCGACGCCACATTTAACGCCATTAGCGCCATTTTTAGTGCCATTTTTAGTGCCATTGGCGTTAATTATGGCGTTATTGGTATCAACCTGACCTCGATAAATATTGATACGTAAATCCACTTCGCCACCAATAAACTCCGGCTCCCGCAATCCGGCAGCTTTTACTTTATCAATAATTCTCGGAATGCCGCTTCCCCAATGCTCAATCAGGTTCATATAGGCAAACGCATGGGCAAGGGCTTCATTTCTGATTTTGGAATAACCTTCTTTCATACGCTCCATCGTTTGTCCCATTGGCAGCTTTCCGGGAGAAGTGATTTCCAAACGATTGTCATATACCGCAACCTGTATTGTACCATGATCCAGATAACTACGATGCACCATGGCATTGATAATCAACTCACGAATGGCATCCGGTGGAATCTCATAAATATCCTGCCGATAAATTCCCACAATGGTAGCACCCAGATGAATATTTCTCAGAACAAACTGAAATGCTTCATCTATCTGCTCCCAAAGCGGACCGGTATATTCTCTACGATCAACAAATACCGCTTTCGTTGTACCTTTGAACACACCACATTGCGTTGCAACATGAAGTCCTCCGTTGCCAGTCAAAATAGCAAACGCATTAGACGGATAATCTTTTCCATCACGCTCAATCAAAATGCCCCAGGAGCGCAACTGCTGTCTGCCTACATCTTTAATTGCTGCTTTCTGTTCCTCTGTACGGGCATTTTTAACAGCCTGTTCCTTCATGGCTTTACAAAGGACATCAATATCTTTATCTGTAACATTTAACCCAGTACATAAAGCCTGATCGTAGTAACGATTACTGCCCTCAAACAACAATTCTTTTATCATATACTCGTCGGCAAGGCGGGTAGTTCCGGCAACACGGACATATACACCGCCATCTCTGCCAAGGGCTTTGATATAATACGGTCGCTGTCTGCCCTCAGAAACCTCTACCACAATAACAGTTTTACCATCAACCGTCTGTAAAGTAATATCCGGGATGATTGCCGGTTCACAACTGTCTGATACAGCATTGGCAATGGCATCCATTTTCTTGAATACATCTTCCTTGTCAAAGCCAACAACCTCTCTGGTTTTATCGGCAATTCCGAAAATGATTTTTCCTCCGGTTCCATTCGCAAAGGCAACCACAGACTTCATATATTTGATGCTTTTCTCCGGCAGGGTCTCTTTAAACTCCACATTCTTCGATTCTCCTGCAAGAATTTCTTCTATGGTCATTGTAACACCTCGCTCTCTCTTTTTGCTACTCTATGTTTTGCAAATTGAATCACTACTATCTTCTCCAAATATAATTTCCAAAATATTCCGATATGCCTCTATATTTTTCAAAAGAAATGGGCTGTTGCAATATTTTCATCTCATTTTCCCTATGTACACACGTTATCTAATATATTTAATATCTTAACAGCTGAATCAAAATATTTAATAACTGTATCAATAGAAACAGATATGCTGTCGCCATGAGCAAAATCGTTTCTTAATTGCACAAGGGAATTTAATTTATCCTTTTCTCCACTTTGTTTTACCTGCTGATCAAATAACGTTTTCCATTCTGAAGAAATGTTCTGTAACATATTGCTCATATTTCCCGTGTTAGGATTACACGAACTATCAATAATTGCTTTTTCAAGATACCCTTTTGCTTTTTCATTTGCACCAACGCTCAAGTAATTATAAATCATTTTTTTGAAAATGACTTCAACTGCCCCACTTGCTTTAACAACAGCATAAGAAATCAAATATCTTGTTTTAGAATCAAATTGATTTCCAGCATTAATCCATTTACGAATACTATCAAGTTCTGCTCTTGTATCCTCTATCATTTGTATAAATTCACCATTCATAAGTAACTCCATACAGGAACTCTGCTGCTATTTGAATACGTGTTTTAATATTTTCAATATTAGTAGTTCTACTACTGGATGCTCGATGAAACTCTTCATTTTTCAATAATCTCTTATATTTTTCCAAATAATTTTCTTCCGTGAATTTATATTCTGTTTTAATTGCATATGATGTGGCAACAGATATAGCATCAAAAATCGCAGGATTTATTTTGCTTGCAAAGTTTTCGGATTCTTTTTTTAAATTTTTAAATGCGTTTTTCCCTAATAATTCATACACTTTATCTATCATTGTGATAAAATCTTGTTTCATATTAAGAATATCTTCTTCTGTTGAATTCGTCTTATCACCCATATACTGATTAAGATACTTGGCTAAATTTATTTGCTTTAATTGTCCCTCATTTCTAATGTGTAAATCTCTCATAGCAAAATATCTTAAAATCAATTCCAAGTCCGCCATTCTGGAATCTTCTACATTTAATCCTAATATCTTTCGCCATGAATCATGTTTATTTAATTCAAAAAGCAAGTCATTACATTTTCCCTGATATACACAATTTCGTATTTCTTGTGCTTTTAATGTTCGTCCGCCTGTATTAATTCTTTCAAAAATTTGAAACATACCCGTATCATTTCTAGGATGTTTTTGTTCAAAAATAATCGCATGGATAGTGCTACTACGTATTCGTCTCTTTTCTTCAGTATCAAGTTCAGCAAAAGCTTTTCCTCTCCATCTGGCATTTATATTTTCAGTATTAGATAATTTAAATATTTTCCCATCTCCAGAAAAAACTCCTTTTACATAATCATGTACTGTCATAATTCGCTGGAATCCATCTATTATTAGCATTGTTTCATCTTGTTCTTTAGCCAAAAACACACTTGGTACAGGTAATCCTAGTAATATGGAATCAATAAATCTACTGGCTTCTGTCCTTGTCCAAACATACTTTCTCTGTAATTCCGGTTTTAACAATTCGCCCTCTTCATACATTGTAATAATTTCACGAAATGACAAATCCGCCCCCCATGAATTGATATTGTACAAATCATCATCTGAATATTCCATTAACTCTTCCGCTGTTTCCTCTAATTTAATTTGTTTAGCTGCCATAGTCTTTTCTCCTTTGCAATATCGCAATACTAACTCTTCAAGTTCCAAACATATTCTGCTTTCAGATAAATCAATCACAATGCAATAAAATGACCCTTTTTTTGTTTTACATGGCTTATTCCTATTGCTCATGTAAAGCGAAGTCATCTTATTCAATGCTACTATTAATTTAATTTCATCACATTTCCGGACAAATAAATAATCTTCTTGTTCTAACAGGTCAAAACTTTCTAAAATTTTCTGTTTACCAAACACTTCTAAAATCTGTTTCATTTCCACCAAAGATATAACTACTCGATATGCCATTAAAAAGTCTTCCTTTCTCATTGATCCTTATCATATCTTTAGTGTCATTAATTCAAATATTTTTTCAAAATGTTTCCTGTTTTTAGCTTTTGCTCATACTATTGCTTCATCTGATATTCCTGTTCCAGTTCATCCGCCAAATATGCATCACTCATGCAGTGCATATCTGATATCCCGTCCCGTATCAACTGATAAACTTCGGAATGATAGAAAAAGTCCAACGCCGCATCCAGTGAAAGTCCTTGCTGTTTTGCAAAACACTCAATCACACGGCTGTGTTTTTTCTGAAGTAAAATCGGATTTGCCGTCATAGTCTTTCACTCCCTTCAAAATGCAATAAAGACAGTGCTTTTTCTGTACGAAAACAGATTTGCAGATTTGGCTTTTCATAACGTAACCGATTGATTGCTTCTGCTTTATCAATCAATCCGTCAAAGAACAGCTCCACAGTATTAAACACCTTATCGTTTGCAACACCACCAAGTACAAGATCGTAATCCGTCATATCTTTTCCACTGCGGCAATTCAGAATAAAATCAAGCCATTCTTCAGAATAAGCGTCAAATTTCAAAACTTTCAGTTCAGCTTCTCGGCTCTCATCATATTCATATTTTGAAATAATACCCTCTTTTCCCCGGCGTTTGAATTTTCCGCACCACTTCGCATCCTGCTCATACAGCGGCGTGACATAAAAGCCACGCCCAAAGTCTACGTTGGGGCGGGAATGAACCAAATTCGGCTGTGCAATCTCTAAAAAAGAGCCATGATACAGAATCATACTTCCACGCCCCTTTCTTTCATCACGTCAAGAAGATCATCAACGATATATTCCCGGCTCTGGGTATGCAGTACTTCATATTCCGGCACAATATAACCGTTCAGAATATCACTCTTTTCGGTAAACGCCTGATAGACACGTTCTGCATCCACCCCCAGCTTTGCCGCAACATTTTCAATACAAAATACAGCAAACTCAAGTTCATTGGAATTTTTAATCTTCTCATCTGCCATCATACGCAAGCCCTCCTTACTTTATTTTAGCCAAAACATCCTGGAAAATTGCATAATTCTTCTTCACGCCATCATCCAAATCAATCGAAATCATCTGGTCTGCCAGGTGATGAATCTTTTCCTCGTAGGCTTTGATTTCGGTATCCTGTGCCTGCAAAGTGGTCAGCTTTTTGTTCAGCTTCACACGCTCACCAGTGGAAGCATTGGCAATCCGCTGTTCCAGATCGGCAAGGGCAGTGCGATAACGAGCCTGCTGCTCATGCACATAATCGGTACGGATACGGGCAATGGTGTCCGGCTGGTAGCGGTGCATATAGATCAGCGCCTTGAAGCCGTTCTTTTTGCCGCTGTCAAACAGCCAGTAAATCGGGCGTTTCTGATAAATCTTGCAATGGTCGGAGTAGAAGTCGCTCAGGAAGTAATTCCGAATCACATCCTTCGGCTGACCCTTGCCGCCGAGGGCATCCGCAATGAATTTCAGGTTTTCGTCTAAGGTATCTGTACCATAAACTGCTTCCACAAATTCTACAAATCGTCCAACAATATCATCCGTAAAATATTCATCGTCACAGATAGGGATAATATTATCTTCATCCGGCATAAAATGCGTTTGCTTATAAAATTCAATCACATCTGGTTTACCATCACATAACCTCGCTGCATCCTCATAAGTATTATAATTCCATTTTCCACCTGCATAAACAAGTCCCTCTTTATAAATAGAGTAACGACCAAACATACAGCCAACCGCATAGGAAATAAACGAGCGAATATCTCTGCCAAGGTCAGCCTTGCGAACCGTGACATCCTTATCCTCAACCTCCGGGGTCAGCTCATCCTGCAAGCCGTAAATGTCAATGAAAATACGGTTCAGTTCTTCCTCATTGGCTTTCAGCTGATTAAAACGGTCATCACATTCAGCCTGCCACTGGGTAAAGGTTTCGGCAATGGTAGGGACTTTGCGGATCAGCGGATGGTGCTGAAAATCCCATGAAGTTTCAAAGGAATCCCAATCTGCCTTTGAAATTTCGATATTTGTTGTTACAACATTTGATATTTCAGCTTTCTTTTCTTCACAAATAATTGTCGGAACCTTTCCAACAGCACCTGCACTATAATCCATTGTAGGTGCAAGAAATGAAAGAAATTCCATGCTAACTTTTGAATTACACAATCCAATGATATATTTCAAATTATCCTTTTCATTGCAGAAACCAGACGATCCTTTTGCATCAAAAATGCCACCCTCCGGCATATAGCGAACATTAAAATCAGCTACTGTTAATGCTGTCCAAGTAAACCCTTCTTGCAGATAATAGCGAATATTTTGTGGTCTGGAGCGCTGTTTTCCTTTGTCATCTCTAAAATTAACTATTTCAAACCCGTCATTTTCCCAATTAACAACAAGTGTCATATTCCCGTACCATTTACGATATTCTCCGCCCTTATGATAGAAAAACCATTTTTTATTTCTATCATTTAAGGTGCTAATTTTTCTGGCATCACATTCCGACCAAAATCGCAAAAATCTATCATTATCACCCGTAATCAATCCCTGGCGTAAATCTGCGTATTTTGAAAGTAATGAACCATTTATAAATAATTCCGCAGTAGATGGTTTTAACCAATATGCTATTGGCATATCTGGAATCTGATAAAACAAAGATTGTTTGACCGTAAATTTATAATCACAGGATGAACTCATAATAGCGTCTAATGTGCGCTTCTCCTGTTCTTCAGCTCCAGTAAATTTTGCAAGTTGAATATATTTTCCCGCATAATTCATGCAACAATTAGTTAATACAAATGTGCAAATCGGCACGAATGCTTCCTTAAAAAAAGCATGATATTCTGGCTGAACTAATGTTACCAAACTATTTTCAGATAGCATCTCTATTCTCATTTTAGAAAATGCTGTCAAAAACATCCATGTGTATGATGTCATCAGTCCAGTAAAACGATTTGCTTTCAGCATAGCGATTGTTTTTTTCATAAAACAGCTATACAGATCGTTTCTATAATTCTTGAAATTATCTTTTACATAATTCAATAAATGAGGAGACATTCCACTGTCTGCCATATATGGCGGATTAGTCACAACAGTATCATACTTCTGTGCCAGTGCTTCCGCCACCTGTACCAACGGCAGTAATTCTCTCAGTGCCGCCTCACGGTACATATTTATATCTTCTGTAATCTCAGCAAAGCGTTCATACAGAGCAGACCAATCCTGCGGTGTTATGGTCAAAATAGAACCATATTCCTTTGCATCATGCAATTCTTTAATAATGGTATCCATAGCCGCTGTGAGCTTTGCATCTCCATTACAGAAATAATCCACGGCAAATTTATCTACATGGTTGCTCTCCACAATAGCATACACATGGGGCTGAATGCCACGGCTGAAAAAGCGGCGGTCATACTGGCGGGCTTTCATCATTACTGCAAAGTAAGCCAGCTGTGCCGCACGGTCATCAATATCCAGACCGTAAATATTATTCTCCACAATACTTGCCACTGCTTCACGAGTGGTATAGCCATAGGATTCATAAATCTTCATCAGCACATCAAACATATATGCTAAGATATGACCGGAACCGGAGCATGGGTCAATGACTTTCAGCTGATCCGGCGTCAGTGCGGCGTATTCTTTGCGAATCTCTGCAAGCTGTGCCTGCACTTCTGGCTCCTGCTCAGCTTCTTCCAGATAGTAGTGCCATTTGGTATCTTCAGGGTCACGGTTTCCAACAGCATAAGCAGACTGTTCTTCCTCGGTAGGAAGAAGCTGCTCTTTCACATCCGGGTGTCCCTCCAGCCATAAACGCCCAAGGCTATTCTCTACCATGTAGCGAACAATCCAGTCTGGTGTGAAAAGCTGAGTTGCTGCAGGGATGTTTTCTTTTGTGATTTTCACATTCTTTTTCAGTGCTGCAAAAACATCATCTTTTTTCTCACTGTTGTAATACTGATACAGCCAGCCGATGATCTGGACAGCATCCTTCCAGTCATCCTCCGGTATCAGTTCAATCATCTGCTGAATGACACTGCCTTCACGGAGCAGATTATCCGGCAGAAGAAGCTCGGTGTAGTCCGAAAGCTTCTGAAACATTCCCGGCAGAATCGCATTCAGGGCGTTACACTGCACGATCAGCAGATATTTATACAGTTCTTCAGCCTTTTCTGCATCTTTCAGCTCATATACCTTTTCCATATCCAATCCATCCAGATCCAGATGAATGGCTTCGGTTATAATCTGCGGCTTAAAATTGTTTTCCTCGTCCGTGAACACACGCACATGGGAAGGAAGATAGCCGTTGACTTCCATGAATCGCAGAGCAGAGAAGCGGTTGAACCAAGTGTAGGCAACCTCCTCCATAACCTGCTTATATCCTTTATCGTTAATCTCGGCAATTAAAGCCTGACGCTGTTTCTTTTCATCGGCAGTGAGGACTTTTCCGCCAACGCTATCCGCATTGGCATCCTCAATATCATCCTCGGTGATACCGTATTCCACACCTTTCAGGGAAACACGGGCGATCAGCTCTGTTCTTGCCCAGACAGCAAATTTTTTAATCGCATTCTTATCCATACTCGTCTCCTTAATTCAGCTTGATCTCGTCGCAATTCTTCAGCAACTGTTTCAGCTGAGAACGAATCTTCTCTACATAATCATCAATATCAGCATCCGTCTGTAAAGTCTTTGCCTGGAATACAACCTGTCGGTTATAGGCACGAACCACTTTTTTCTTTGCCGGATCTGCTTCTTTTCCCGGCTGTGTCGGCTGTACCTGCGGCTTCGGTGTAGGTGGTGCAAGAACAGCCTCGATATTGCTGACCGTATCATCCTTATACTGGCACATCGGCAGGAACATGGCATCCAAAAGAGCAAGGCTCTTTAATTCTGCGATTTTCTCCTTGCACTGGCTGAAATATCTGTCCGACTTTTCAATCAGATGGGATGCCTTGGAATCGCCGTTTGCGGCAGTGTGAGTTGCTTCCATACACTGACGAACCGTTTCCAGAACCTCGGCACGTTTTTCTTCCAACATCTTGTCATGGGCGGTACGAACCGTATCCACCAACGGATTCAGTTCACGAATCCGGTTATAGTTAAACTTGCTTCCGGTCTGAACCATCGTAATCAAACGAATGGTATTCAGTGCCTTATGTGCTTCCTCATTTTCTGCAATTCGGTCAAGATCGTCGTGCAGAGATTTTTCAAACTGCACTGCCTGGTCGAATACTGTTACCTGGGTCTTGAAGAAATTTTCAATGCCGTTACTCATGGCTTCTTTGTTATCAAAGAGAGCATCCTCTTTTTTCAGCACACGCTCAATTAAGGCAATGTTGTCTTTCTTCTGGGAAAGTACATCATCCATCAGCTGAATAGCAGTCTGTACCAACGCACGATCCGGGTATTTATGTCCGTCATAACGGGCATCCAGAGAAGCATAGTAATCACGCTGTTCACTGAATTTCTCAGTCACAAAGCGAATCAGACCATCTTCATTATCCGGTACATCCATAACATCGAAATAATCCCGGAGCATTGATTTCACATCACGCATCATCGTTGCGGAAATGGTTTTACGCTTACTGATAGAAGTCTTACCGATCTCACTCTTTTTGCGGAGCATATCTGGTAGTTTCGGGTCATCCGGCTGAATGGTATTGCCTGCGTACTTGATGGTTACTTTCTGGGAATAAATCAGCTGTGCCGCAACCGCAGCAATGTCGATTTCTTTCCAGCCATACGGAATCGCACTGTATTTGCTTTGCACATCTGCCATAGAAGTCGGCAGCTTTTTCGCATCCTGCATTTCCAGATATTCTTCCATAGCAGAAGCAGCATCACGGTTCGGTTCCATGCCCGGAAGTGCTGTTACCGCACCTGTCAGAATCGCAATAATATCTGCGTCACTGCCTGCATTATCTGTAATCAGGTCGAGCTTGCTATATACATGAGCAACCAGATATTCAAGAGACTGGTCAATCTTGCTCTTGGCATTTCCGGCTTTGATTTCCAAATGCTCACCATCTACATAGAACTGCGCCCCTTCAATGGCATTTTGCAATTCGGTCATAGCACTAAGCTCATATTTTCCGGCTTCGTCCTGCTGATCGCTGATGATTTTCTGCACACTCTTAGGAAGCTGGCTTACATTTCTCTGTTTTACATACTTACGAATCTTCATGGCAGATTCCAGAGATTCATAATAAGGCGTATCAGCCAGAACCACGATTGCTTCATTACCTTTGGATTCTGACATCAGACGGTAATCTGTTTTTTCAATGGCATCAGTAGCAACGGTTAGGAAACGCAGACGCATACCGCCTGTTGCCACACCAACGGTAATTCCATCTACCATCTGATCAAAGGCAAAGTCATATTTTCCATAACGGAACTTCTTGGTTGTAAAAATATCTCCGTAAATCATCTGGGCGATACGCTCTACGATAGATGTGGTATCCACATTGGTGTCTCTGATTTCACGCTGAATGTCTTGTTCTTCATCCGTCAGAAAGTTATAGGTATCACCGGTTCTGCCGATATAGTTCTGGCTCATCAAACGGTCAAGGCATCCACGGACAGCTTCACGCATGATAATCTTATCCACACGAATATCATCTGCCATAAGGATAACGATATTGTCCAGATTGGAAGGAATATCATCAATATAGCGAATCAAATATAACAATTTCAGTACATCCACATCCTGCTGTTCAATGCCATCGCCGTTGTCAGCAGCTTTCTGGCAACGCTCGATTACCCGGCGGATAGAACCGTCCAGGAAAGTATGTACGGTATCATAAAAACGGAAGAACGGAACAAGTGCGAATTCATCCTTCTCTTGAATTTTCTGTGCAGCTTCCTGGAAACCGGACAGCATGGAACGCTCACCACCGGACAGGTGCTTGCCGGAATTTCCGTGTTTTCGGATTTCAGCAAACACCTTCTGCATAATGATGAACTGATACGGCACGAACGGAAAGTTCTCGGTAAATTCTCTCGGACCGGAATAACCTTTAATATCCAGAATAGAACCGCTGAAGCTGAACAGGTTGCGAAGAACAGAATCGTTCTGCTCATAAACACCTTCCAGGTCTTTGGCTGCTTCCGGTTTCTTTTTCAGAATACGCTTCTGAATGACCTCATCTACGGAGGAAGAAGATAAGCTCAGTCTTGTTTTGAAACGAGCCTGGATGCGGGAGAACTCATCAGCACGAACTTTAATGATTTCATCAATGGCTTCCTGCCCGGTGCAGATTACCCAAATCTTGCCTTCGCACTCACTTCCGATTTTCTCGGTCAGAGACTGGAGGTTCAAAAGCATATCCGTATCCGTACCAACATACTGTCCAACCTCGTCAATCATAAACAGCAGGCGGAAGTTTGCAGGTTTAGTATCTACATAGGCTTTCATATCTTCCACAAGTTGTGCGATAGAAATTTCGGTTGCAGTTTTATCATTGAACCACGCCTTAGCATCGTCCTCACTCATATCCAGAACTTCCATCAGTGTCGGGATGATGAACTTGCCATTGAAAGCAAAGGCACGACGCATTTCCAACCAGGACTTGCCTTTCTTTTTTTCAAAAACTCTGCGGAACTCCTCGGTTTTTCCCTGCTGGTCAATATAACGCTCCATCATGGCAACTTTCAGATTTTCACCGTAAAATCCCAGATGGTTGTAGAACATCTTTGCAAATACACGAAGTACGGCAGTCTTGTCTTTATTGCTGAAGCCTTCAATATCAATGTTGAAAAGAATGGTTTCCGTCTGTCCCTTTGTAGCACGGTCGATCAGCATAAAAGTTGCCGGGTCATCCTCAAACTTTTTACGGAAACGCTCCACACTGCGAATGCCTTTTACCTCTTTATTTTCCAAAAGATAGGAAAGCATTTTCAAGAAGTGAGATTTACCACTTCCAAAGAAACCAGAAATCCAAACACCCATATCGGCGGTCGGCTGGTCGAAAGCATCACCGTAATAATTGAAAAACGTAATGAAATGTTTCTTCAATTCTCTGGTAATGACATATTCATTTAACTCCTGCTCGATTACATCATCAGCAGCCTGATCTACTTTAATTACACCATTGATTTTGCGGTTAATGTCATCCGCAAACATATCTCGAATCATCATGGCTTTATCCCCCTTAATCTATGACATTGAATGCCCGATAATAATCATTTGGTGTCAAACGATTGAACAGTTTTACATGACGCCCATCAAACTCACCCGGATACATCACCAAAATCGGAACATCCGAAAAATACGGTTGCAAGGCTTCCAATAACGTATGGATTCTCATAAACGGGAACACCTCGCCCACACCTGTCAGCATCAGTACATCACCCGGTTCGTGTGGCTCATACTGGATTTTATCAATGAACTCTCCATTGCCGATTGCGGAGTTGAGCTGCTCCAGAAGATAAGCACTTCCATCAGCTTCTTCCATATCGGGAATCGCATCTGTGATGTCCATATCATCGCAGATAGAAAGAAATGTTTTATATAAATTACAAACAATCAAATGGCAATCTAAGGACTGATCTGTTTCCAACTGATTCACAAAATGGCGGACAACCATTTCATTCTCCGGTTCATAACAGAAGATTCTGATATTCACCTCATTGCTGAGTCCTTTGCCTTCCAAGAACTCCGGTTCCTGAATCAATGCCCGAACTTTGTCCAGGCGTTCTTTTATGTCACTCATTGGCTACCTCCTAAGAAAAGCAATTAAACGCCGGCAGTATCGCCGTGTCGCCATTGCTTCTGATGGCATTCTCCAAAACAGGATGCAGCCATACTGGATTCAAATGATCTGCCTTGAGGTTGTCGAGATATTCTGTTTCAACAAGCACTCTGGCAATGATCTGTTTTAACTTTGTTATTGTAGTATCGCTCCAGGAAGCCACGGTATCATTCTGCTCCTGCAAGCGCATAAAAAATGTATTCAAATCTATCTTACCAAAAGACGTATCCCTTAATCTGTACTTCTCACCAATGACTGTCAGCATAAATTCCCAAACCAGTCGACTCTGCTTCATCAATGCATACAGACAAATCTGTTTTGCTACATCCGTTGGCTGTGACGCAATCGCAGAAACCAGAGAATCATCTTCCAGTGCATGAAGCCGTTTGATGCAGGCTTTCGCCATGCGTGTGATGGATTTTTCAGTTGGATACTGAAAAAGATTCTGCTCTACAATTTCTTTTACAATCGCATCATCGGAAATTCCTTCTGACATAAGCTTTGCAGTGGAACGTATTTCATAAAAAAGGAACGGCTCTCTGGTCAAAGACGCAATATAAGGATAAGAATGATCCATATTACCGTACCTCCTTACTGTTCCTCTTTTTTATCAGAAACAAATTCCATAATGTCTCCAACATCACAATTCAAAGCAGAACATATCTTTGACAGAATCTCTGTACTTACATTTTCATCTTTTGATAATCGAGACATCGTTGTTGTACTAACTCCTGTCATTGCACGCAAATCTTTCTTCATCATTTCTTTATCAATCAACAATTTCCACAATTTCTTGTAACTAACTGCCATTTTTTCACCTCAATCTTATTTGCTTGAAATATCTGTTCACATGGTATTCTTCATCATATCACAAAAATGCGTTTCAAACAATCTAATCTGTTAAAAATCGTATTTTAACTCCGAAATATCGCAGTTAAAATTACCAAAACCACATCTTTATGGTAAATAGTAAGTCGAGAATCCCATTTGCAGCCCAAGAATCCCGCTTTGTAAATAAGAGTCCTGTTTTGTAACCGAAATTCCTTGTTTGTAAATGAAAGTCCCTGTTTGTAAGCAAGATTCCCAGATTTTCATTTCCGTTTCGATATGATATAATACGTTCAGCAATAAATTTGCGTACAACAACCAGAGATCAGTTTCCTCTCGAAATTTTTGTATTCGGAGAATCCATTCCTGTTTTGATTGGATAGAGTTGTTCTATTCTGGCGGCACTTAGCAAATTTATCTGTTACTTTTTGAGAAGTTTAGGCTTTAAGATGATGTTCCCGCGGTAGCTGTCAAGGTCTCGTGCAGGAACGGACTTTGGCCCGCTGCCCGCGTAAAAAGGCGCTGCTTTGCAGATACATTCCCATCTGCTTTGCAGCGCCTTTTCCGGGGCGGTTCCTTTATTCAGTTCTGCGGCTGACGAAACGCCTGACCGCCTGTTTCCGCTACCCCTGGATCCGCTCCAGCTCCATATCCTCCGGCAGGATCAGATTCAGCAGGATAGATACGACAAACACCACAGCTACCACATTGGCGGAAAATACGGACTGGACCACCTCCGGGAAGATCCGCCACAGGTTGATCTCACTGGCCGCAGTAAAACCGATGCCCACAGAGAGCGACAGGGCGGCGATGGTCATGTTCCGCTGGGTAAATCCAGCCCTGGAAAGCATCTGGATCCCCGATACCATGATGGTCCCGAACATCATGATCGTACACCCGCCCAGAACGGATTCCGGGAGGGATGCAAAAAAGTTCCCCACCGGTGGCAGGAACCCGGCCAGCAGCATACAGCCGGCCCCGGTGGCAATGGTAAAGCGGTTTACGACCTTCGTCATGTTCACGAGCCCCACATTCTGGGAAAATGAGGTCACCGGAGGGCATCCAAACAGGGCAGAAACGACGGAAGCAAAGCCGTCGCAGGCCAGGGAACCGGAAATCTCCTTTGAGGTGATCTCCCGGCCCAGCCCTCCAGAGACCATGGCGGTCGTGTCCCCGATGGTTTCTGCCGCAGAAACCATAAAGATAATAGCAACGGAAAAAATGGCTCCCATATGGAATTCCGGTACAAAGGGCAGAAGCGCTGGCAGGGAAACAATTCCCTCTGAAAAGATCACTGACAGATCCACCTTGCCCATAAACACCGCCAGGATATATCCCACCACAAGTCCTGCCAGCACAGACAGCTGTTTCAGATATCCCCGTGCCAGGATGTTCCAGCCCAGGCAGACGGTCAGTGTGACAGCTCCCAGAAGCAGATTGGAGGCCGAGCCGAAATCCTCCGCGTAGCCGCCTCCAAAGGATCTGGCCCCCACCGTAAACAGGGAATATCCTATGGCGATCACCACCGACGAGGCGACCACAGGGGCAATGATCTTTCTCCAGTATCTGGCAAACAGGCCGATGACGCCCTCAAAGACTCCGCCGCAGATCACTGCGCCTATGACGGCCGGATATCCGTAGCTGGCCGCCACGGTGCTCAGCACCGTAACAAACGTAAAGCTGACACCCATGACGATCGGAAGCCTGGAACCGATCCTCCAGACCGGAAACAGCTGGATCAGCGTTGCGATCCCGGCCACCAGCATGGCATTCTGCAGAAGAACGGCGACCTCTGCCTGGGAAAGCCCCCCTGCGGCCGCAATGATCGTGATCGGCGTCAGATTCGACACAAACATGGCCAGAATATGCTGGAGTCCAAAGGGCACTGCCTTTAAAAGAGGCACCCTCCCGTCCAGCCTGTATATGTTGCTGATGCTGCATTCACTGTTCTTCATACTCTTATCCTTTCCTGGTTAAAATGCGGCTGGGGGATCCTCAGCCCGTTTCTCCCTCTCTGCCTTTCTTATTACCCGCTCATAGGAGACCCACAAAAACACCGCCGCTGCCGTCCATGCCGCCGGATGGCAGAAGCATGTAAGAACGTAGCTTCCCATTTTCATGGCAAAGACCGCCGTCACCAGCCTTGCCAGCAGCTCTGCGATCCCCCCGGCCATGGGCAGAAAGCCGTATCCGCATCCCTGCATCACGTTCCTGTATACAAAGATCGCACCCAACGGGATAAAAAACACCACACAGATGTTCATGTAGGTCCTGGCCCATGGCATCATGGCACTTATATCGCCTGCAAAAAACAGGCTCATGGCCGGACGCAGGAAAACAGTCCCCAGGACTGCCGCCATAACCGCATAGACCACTGTTACGGTCATGCCCGCCCGGACTCCCTTTTTTACCCGGTCCAGATCCCCTTTTCCAAAATTCTGGCCGGCATAGGAGGCCATGGCCTGGCCCAGGGCGATCATTCCCTGCTCCACCAGGGTCTCCAGCTTTCCGGCCGCCGTATAGGCCGCCACCGCCAGGGAACCGAACTGGTTCACAGCCGACTGCATGACCATGCCCCCGGAGGCTGTAATGGCAAACTGGAGAGCCATGGGAATTCCAATGGACAGCTCCCGTCTGACGTCTCCTCTGTGGGGACGCCACTGACCGGCTCCCGGCGTCAGATCCGGCGTTTTTAAGAAAATATACCCACCGCATAATACTGCCGATACTGCCTGGGAAAGCACCGTTGCCAGGGCCGCGCCTTCCACGCCCATGCCTCCGCCCACGATCAGCGCCAGATCCAGCGCCACGTTTAAGCAGGCGGAAAAGACCAGAAAAAACAACGGGACCCGGCTGTTTCCCACCGCCCTCAGAAAGGCAGAAAACAGGTTATAGAATACACAGGCCGCCGTTCCTGCGGCAATGATCTTGATATACCGGCCCGCCTCCCTGAAAATGTCCTCCGGAGTCTGCATGAGACGAAGGAGCGGATCCATGACCGCCAGGAAAAAGCCTGTGAGGATCACCGTTGTGACGGCTGAAAGAAAGATCCCTGCGGAAACGCTCCGCTTTACACCCGCCGTATCCCCGGCTCCATACCGCTGGGCCGTCAGGATCGTAAAGCCGGAGGTGAGTCCCTGGGCAAAGCCTGTGATCAGAAACATGATGATCCCGGTGGAGCCCACGGCCGCCAGGGCTCCGGCTCCCATATACCGGCCCACGATGATCGTATCGGCCATATTATAAAACTGCTGGAAAAGATTTCCCAGCAAAAGCGGTATAGTAAACCGCAGAAGGATCGGCAGGGGCCGTCCCTTTGTCATATCCGTTCCCATATGACGCCTCGCTTCCTTTTAATTTTCCGGTTTATTTTAGCGCATCCGCAGAAAGGCTGCAAGTGGATTTTCCGCCGTTTTACAGGCCGCGCCTAAAACAGATCCAGCATATTATCCAGATACATCTCCTCTCTCACATGGATCTGGTATTCCGACCTGGTCATGTAATAAAGAAGGAACTCCAGGACCAGGGCGCTGCCCAGTCCCCGGCCTTCGATCTTAAAATCAGAAAAGCCCATGGGAAGATAGACATTCCGGATCTCTTCTGCTCCGATGAATCCCGGATTTTCCATGGCTCTGGAAAACCGGTAGCCCTCCCCTGCGCCGGGAGCCGTACAGCAGTGGTCCGGACCGTCCTCCCCGAGATTTTTCCGGCTGACGGCCTCGTAACAGCGTTTCCTGTCCCTGCATCCATAGAAACAGCATTCGTTGCACAGGAATTCCACCTTGGCCTTCTGGCGTTCTGACAGCGTATCCCACTGGTCAAGGGCCTTATTCAGCCGGAAATCCGGCACTGCATAGCGAAACTCCTCCCGGTCGATCTCCTCTGTGAACCGGTCAAAATCTGTCAGTACCTTTGTGGTGGAGGAAACAAAATAAAGGCCTGGATATTTCTTTTTTAAATACTCCAGCAAAAGCTCCGAATGAACGATAACGCCGTTTTTCGTTTTCCCACCCTTCTCAAACATGGCGCAGATGGCATTGCATTTCCGGTCCGCAAGATGCTCCTCCCTGATCAAGGAATTACTGAAGGTCAGACGGCCAGAGATCCCGTACTTCTCCAGCAGCGCCAGGACCTCTCCCGGATCCTGGTCTCCTTCCCCGACACGGCCCCCGCCCCAGATGCATCCCGCCGGAGCGCCGTATATGGAGCCAATCCCGCACCATTCGTAAAAATATTCCCTATGTTCAAAAAATAACGGCAGAAATCTTTTGTACAGCTCATAAAACTCAAACAGGCCCGGAAGATGGAAGTACGCCGTTGTTTTCCCGGAACTGATTCTATCCTGTGGCATATATGGTCTCTCCTTTTATGTAAACTTGGCATTTCGCTCAATGCACGGCACCTGTTTCAGCCGCATCTGTCCGGCCGTCCAGATCCAGGGATGCTCTCGCCTCCCTGTTCCCGGCCCCCATGGGATCCACAGCCTTATATGTGATCGTCCGGACTATTTTTCTTTTTCATTGGTGTATATCTCCATTTGCGTAGCAGGCGCATACATGTGTGTGCAGAACACCGGTTTCTGTTGCAGGGCATTCCATGGTATTTTCCCCGCCTATGCCGCTGGTTTTATTCTCATGGTCGGCGTTACATTTGCCGGCTGTAAGCTGAGGGAAAAAGGAACGAGATAAGAGGGGGCCAGGCTGCTGTCCGGTTCGTTTTTGTCCGCTTCATAATTCGTATCACAAAATACATAGAAATACAATCTTTTTTAATTTAAAAAGCTCAATATGGCGTCCGTCGTTAAAAGACGCGCCGTATTGGAGCCATCTAAGTTAAATCGGGACAGTCAAAAAGCAGGCGTCACAATGGTTCGCGTTGTGTTGTCTGCTTTGGTTTACGCGGGCAAGAACCAAAGTCCGTGCCTGCACGAGACCTTGGCGACTGCCGCTCATGAGTGATCGTCATTAAGAACAATATTCCAAAGTTAAAATCAAGCTTTATAACATACAATTCATAATCACGCTTATCATCATTTCTTTTTCTTCTGGTCTGGACTCTGCGATCATAATGGTTAGTGCTACTAAAGCAGCATCTTCTATTTTCTTTTGTCCATCTATAAACAGTACTTCATTTTTATCAAGAAAATAGAGAAACATTGTCGCAGCAATTCTTTTATTTCCATCGAAAAAGCTGTGGTTCTTGGTCACCAAATACAGCAAATTTGCAGCTTTTTCTTCCAAAGATTCATAGATATCTGTTCCTCCAAATGACTGATAAATATTACCGATACTGCCTTTGAAAGAATCATCCTTTTCTTTTCCAAACAAATCGGATTCATCTCCGAATCGCATGCTCTGGATCACATCCATACATTCCTCATAGGTAAGAACATATGTCGCACGATTTCCTTCTGGCCGTGTCATATTCTGGTGATCATAAGAATCCAGTAAATCCAGTGCACTGCTATATTTTTCTATTACAGAAAGAACCTGTCTGCTATCCAACTCGTTTTCGGTCCGCTTCATAATTCGTATCACCTCGCCTAACTGCCTGATACGATTATCATTTACTGCGTAGCCCTTCAATATGTACTGTTTAAGAACTGAATTTGCCCAACGCCGGAATTCAACGCCTCGTTTTGATTTTACACGGTAGCCGACAGAAATGATAACATCCAGGTTATAATATTCTGTCATATGTGTTTGCGTTTTTCCTTCGATAGCACCATGTGGAGTGGTGGTCGCAAATTTTGCGACTACCACTTGACCTTCCAATTCCTCTTTTAGGGCATTATTAATATGTTTACCAATTGTTTTTACATCCCGGTCAAAAAGCTCAGCCATTTGATTTCTATTCAGCCAGACCGTCTCATGATCTACTGCCACAGGAAGCGTTATCAATTTATCCTCTGTTTCAAAAATTACAATTTCATTTTTGTTCATATCGTTCCTCCAATTCTATTCCTTTTTCCTTCATCAACTTCTGCACCTTAACGTAATATGCAATTAATCTGAGTACGTACTCCGGCATCTGCCTTCTTCCCGCTTCCCATTCCTCTAATGTTCTTAGTGGAATATCCATGTATCGTGAAAATTCTGTCCTGTTCATATCCAGCATTTCACGAATTCCTTTTAATGTACCTATCTGCTTTTCAATCCTTTCTTTTTTATCCATCTCGTTCTCCTTATGTATCCACTCATTGTGTGGATATAGTATCACAAAATATAAATAAATACAATATTTTTTGAAAAAAAGTCAAATATGGTATGCATCGTTAAAAAGCGTGCCATATTGGTTCTTCCGCTTCTCCGTCCAGGCCACCTCGAAAAAGCTTCGCTTTTCCTCGGTGTTTGGCTTTCGCCAAATTAGACACTCGCAATTAGGAGGCGCTTACAAGCAGGCTTGCCTACGGTTCCGCTGACCCGTCCAGGCACCTCGAAAAAGCTCCGCTTTTCCTCGGTGTTTGGCTTTCGCCAAATTGGACACTCGCAATAAGGAGACGCTTGCAAGCAAGCTTGCAGCGCCTCCTTATTACTCCTGTTCAGCCTGGACTCAATGCTCCAGCATGTTTTCAATAAAGATCCCATATCCTTTCGTGGAGTCCTGGATGAATACATGGGTGACGGCTCCGATGAGCTTGCCGTCCTGAATGATGGGACTGCCGCTCATGCCCTGTACGATGCCGCCGGTGAGCTTCAGAAGCTCTTCGTCCACGACGCGGATCACCATCCCCTTATTTTTCTGAAGACTCGTGTGATCCACTTTTTGAATTTCGATCTCATAATCTCTCACCTCCCCCGATACGTCGCTGCGGATAAAGGCCTGGCCCTTGTGGACGTCCTGGCGGAAACCCACGGGAATAGCCTCGGACTGGAACCGTTCCAGGAACCGGCGGTTGACGGTCCCGAAGATCCCCTCCTCTGTATTGGCGGTCACTTCCCCCAGCTTTGTACCTTTTCCGTAATAGATGACCCCGGACATGACTCCGGGCTTTCCTGATGTTCCTTTTTCGATCCCCATGATCTGGGTATCGTAGAGCTCTCCCTCCCGGATATCCACCAGCTTTCCTGTGTCGCTGTCGCTGATCCCATGGCCCAAGGCGCCGAAGGAGCCGTTCATGTCCACGTAGGTGACGGTCCCGATCCCCTGGGTATCGTCCCGGACCCAGGCCCCCAGCTTATAGGTCCCATCCTCTGCCAGCACCGGCTCCAGCTCCACCTTTAAAAGCTCCCCGTCCCTGCGCACCTCCAGGGATACGGGACTTCCGCTGCTGGCGCTGACGGCCTGGATCAGATCGTCCTTGTCCTCCATCTCCCGTCCGTTGACTGTCTCGATGTAGTCTCCGGATTTCAGAACGCCGAAGGCCGGCTCCACCACGTTGCCCGCATCGTTGACGATCTCCCCGGTGCCAACGACCATGACTCCCCTGGACTTCAGATAGATCCCCACAGGTACGCCGCAGGGCGCGGCATACATCCCGTCCACCACATCCACCTGGATGTCCTTCATGCGGATCAGCCCGAAAAGCTTCATTCCCAGGTGGTAGCTTCCTTCAGATGCGCCATACATGGACACCGGCTCTGTGGTCTGGATCCGGACCTTTCCTGCTGGGATGTTGGACGCATTCCCCAGGACCACCTCCTCGCTGTCGCTCTCCAGGGTGACGCCTGGAGGCAGGGTAAAATGGAAGATCTCCTCCTCGCTGACCACCAGGTTCAGACGGTCCGGCACTGCAAGCTTCACATAGCCCCATGTGAACGCAATGGTAAAGACCAGAGAAAAACAAAAGACACCGGCCAGGATCCTTCTCAGTCGTTCCTTTCTTGTCACGGCAAAACCTCCTCTTCTTTATGATTCTGCCCCGGCTTTTCCCTGTCCATAACATACGGCGTCTGCAATTTCCCCAGTAACGGCAAAGGAGAGGGCAGTGATATGCTCCTCTCCTAGTATGTGATCCTTTTCTCTTTTCAGCCTGTCAGTTTTTAGATGACGTTTCTTTCTTCCAGCAGCTCCCTCTTCTTCTTTTCCGCCAGCCGCTTCATTTCCCTTGCATTTTCAATCACCGCGCCTGTGATCTCCGCACCGCCCAGAAGCCTTGCCAGCTCCTCGGTCTGCTCCTCTTTTCCCAGCTTATGGATCCTGGTGGACGTTTTTCCATTTTCCACGGTTTTCCGGATCTCAAAATGGGTATCGGCCATGGCCGCGATCTGGGGCAGGTGGGTGATGCATAAAACCTGGTGCTTTCCGGCAATATAGGAAAGCCGTTCTGACACCTTCTGGGCCGTGCGCCCGCTGATGCCGGTGTCGATCTCGTCGAAGATCAGAGTGGGGATATCGTCCGTATCCGCCAACACCGTCTTGATGGCCAGCATGATCCTGGAAAGCTCGCCGCCGGAGGCCACCTCGCCCAGCGGTCTGGGCGGAATGCTGCCCGGATTGGTGGAGATCATAAATTCCACCTCGTCGGCGCCCTGGGCCGTAAAATGCTCCAGATCCCTCACATCGATCCGGAAATCCACATGGAGGAAATTCAAGTCCATGAGCTCTGCCCCGATCCGTTCCTCCAGGACCCGGGCCGCACGCTTTCTGGCCTCCGAAAGGGTCCCGCAAAGCTGCTCCATGGACCGGGTCTGGGCTTCAAGCTCCCTGGATGCCAGCGCTGCCAGCTCTTCATAGTTTTCCAGCTCCTGAAGGCGTTCCCTTTTTTCTTCCAGGCTTTTTAAAACGGCTTCCTCCGAATTTCCATACTTGGCCATCAAGCTGCGGATCCGGTCCAGACGCTCCTCCGTCTGTTTAAAGGTTTCCTCATCGAACTCCATTTCATTCATATAATCGGAAATGGACCGGGCCACACCGTTTAAGATGTCCTCCGCATCAGAAAGTTCTTTTAAAATATCGTTTAAATTTTCATCATAGGCGGCGGCATTCTCCACATGCTTCACCGCACGGCCCAGATCGGCTCCGTCCACAGCCATAAACGCCGTCTGCATGGCCTCGGCGATCTTCCTGCTGTGGGAAAATTTCCGGCAGACGGCAGAAAGCTCCTCCTCCTCTCCCGGGCGGATGGCCGCATTTTCGATCTCCTGGATCTCAAACCGCAGAAAATCCGACTCCCGCTTTCTCGTCTCCTCATCCAGATGGAAGCCCGAAAGCTTCTCTCTGAGGACCTGATATTTCCGGTAGCCTTCCTCCACGTCTCTTTTCAGATTTTCCGTTTCATTCCGGGAATATTCGTCCAGAATCTCCAGATGCCTCTGCTTATGGAGAAGGGACTGATGCTCATGCTGTCCATGAATGTCCAGGAGAAGTCCGGTGACGGCCTTAAGCCTTGCGGTGGTCACCGTCTCGTCGTTGATCCGGCTGACCGTCCTGGACGGAGTGATCTTTTTAGAAATGATAAGGAGGCCGTCCTCATCGGGCGCGATGTCCAGGGCCTCCAGAGCGTTTTTTTTCTTCTCATCGTCCACGGAAAAGGCCAGCTCCACCAGGGCGCTGTCCTCGCCCTGGCGGATCATGTCCTTCGACGCCTTTCCTCCCAGCGCCAGACCCACAGATCCGATGAGGATGGATTTTCCTGCTCCGGTCTCCCCGGTCAGTATATTAAGCCCTCCGGTAAACTCCACCTCGGCCTTTTCGATCAGGGCCAGGTTTTTTACGTGTAAGCCCAGCAGCATTCCATCACCTCAATTCTGCTCATTCAGGATCTTTTTCAGCTTATCCATCAGAAGAATCGTATCGTCCACAGTCCTTACGGCGCACATGATGGTATTGTCTCCGGCCACACAGCCCACGATCTCGTGGAAGCCGATCACATCCAAAGCCTCTGCCACCGCCATGGCCATGCCGGACACAGTTTTAATGACCAGGATATTCTGGGCCATATCCATGGATACGAAGCAGTCCCGCAGGATGCGGATATATTTCTCCCCGAAGTCCCTCTGATGCTGCATCACCGAATAGCACTGGCGGCCATTTTCCTTCTGCACCTTCGTAAGCTTCAGCTCCCGGATATCCCTGGAGACCGTGGCCTGGGTCACATGGTATCCGGCCTCTTTTAAATAGGAAGCCAGCTCCTCCTGCGTCTCGATCTGGTACTTGCCGATCAGCTCTACGATCTTGCTGTGTCTGTCTACCTTCATGTCTGTTACCCCTTTCCTGTAACTGTTCCGTATCCCTCCGGTTACAACGTGCTCTGCCTTTTCCATCTGCGGCTCCGGCCCCGGCCGGCTCCGCCCTCTTCCCCTATGCGTCGTACATCTTGTGCTTTAAGATATCCAGGAATGACCGGTCGTCTAGCTTCACTGCCCGGGTCACCATCTTGGACCGTTCGATCTCAATATAATCCCCACGGGTCAGCGCCACCTTGGTTCCCCCGTCAAAGGCGGCTGCCTGGCACCCTTCATTTTTTTCCGATATCTCGATCCGGATCCGGCTTTCCGGTCCCAGAACGATGGTCCGGGACGTCAGTGTATGAGGGCACACCGGCGTCAGGATCAGAAGCTCCCCGTCCGGCTGGGCAATGGGGCCCCCTGCAGACAGGTTATAGGCCGTGGAGCCCGTAGGTGTGGAGACGATCACCCCGTCGGCACTGTATTCATACAGAAACTGGCCGTTGACGTAGATCTTAAATTTCAGGACGCGCATGTCCCCCTCCCGGGCCAGTACGATATCGTTCAAGGCAATATGGCTGGCCGCCGGTTTTCCCTTATGGTATACCCGGCCCGAAAGCATCATCCGTTCCTGGATCTCATAACGGTCTGAAAGCAGGGCATCCAGAAGCTCCTCCAGATTGCCCCCCTTTCCCATCTGGGTCAGATAGCCCAGGTCCCCCAGGTTGATGCCCACAATGGGGAGGCCTGTGCCTGCCAGATCCCTGGCCGCCTGGATAAAGGTCCCGTCTCCTCCCAGGGTGATGACGCACTCCGTATCCTCCGGCACGTCAGAAACGGATGTAAACCGTTTCCCCTTGCTGAACACGCCTCCGGATGTCCTGCAGGTGCATCCATGGTCCTTCAGATACCGGGAGATCCTCTCTCCCATGGCTTTTGTATCTTCTTTATCTTCGTTGACAATGATATAAAAATGTTTCATATGCTGCTCCCGCTGGAACGCCTAATCCAGCGTCTCATGTGCCTGGTTTACGATCTCCTCCGCATCAATGGAGCTGTTTTCGTAAACGTTTCCGCTGGCATCGTTTCTTAAATGCAGGAGGTACTCGATATTTCCCTCCGGTCCCTTAATGGGTGAGAACTCCAGATGCAGGGCCTCGAAGCCGATACTTCCTGCAAAAGCCGCCACCATGCGGATCACCTCCAGGTGGACGGACCGCTCCCGGACCACGCCCTTTTTCCCGACCTTTTCCCGGCCGGCCTCAAACTGCGGTTTAATGAGGCATACCACCTGGCCGTCCGGCTCCATAAGGGCCTTCACCGGCCCCAGGACCTTGGTAAGGGAGATAAACGATACGTCAATGGAGACGAACTGGATCCGGTCCGGGATCTCCTCCGGGGTCACATACCGGATGTTGGTCTTTTCCATGCAGACCACCCGCGGGTCGTTCCTGAGCTTCCAGGCCAGCTGTCCATGGCCCACATCCACAGAATAGACCTTCACAGCCCCGTTCTGCAGCATGCAGTCGGTGAACCCGCCGGTGGACGCTCCCACGTCCATACAGATCTTCTGATCCAGGGTCACGCCGAAATGGGTCATGGCCTTCTCCAGTTTTAAACCGCCCCGGCTCACATATTTTAAGGTGCTCCCCCTGACCTCGATCTTTGCCGTCTCCTCAAACATGGAGCCGGCCTTGTCCTCCTTCTGGTCATCCACATAGACGATCCCGGCCATGATCACCGCCTTGGCCTTCTCCCTGGACTCCGCCAGATTCTTTTTTACTAACAGCACGTCTAACCGTTCCTTCATGGATCCCGACGCTCCTTCTCTGTACTATTTGGACAATCGAAACTGTTCTGTATTTTCATATTTCCATGACTGTCATATAGATCTAAATATTCCGTAAAGATCCGTTTGATCACTGAATCGCTGTCGATCCCCAGCATCTCCCGCAGGAGCGACACGTTCCCATGCTCCACATAGGCGTCTGGAAGAGCCACCTGGATCACATGGATCTCCGGATGGTGTTCATGGATGTACCGGGTGGCGCACATGCCCATGCCGCCCCGCAGCACATTTTCCTCCAGGGTGACGATCAGCTTATGGCTCCTGCACAGCCGGTCGATCATATCCGTGTCCAGAGGCTTTACAAACCGGGCGTTCACCAGGGTACAGGAATATCCTCTGGCCTTCAGCTTTTCCCTCACATGCTCTCCGGTGCTGACCATGCTTCCCAGGGCAAAAAGAGCGATGTCCTTCTCCTCAAAAAGCATTTCCGCCTTTCCGTATTCCACCGGCGCATCAAATTCGGAAAGGCCCCGGTAGGCCTGTCCTCTCGGGTAACGGACGGCCAGAGGACCGTCAAAGCCCACGCCGAATTCCAGCATCCGTTCCAGCTCCCACAGATTTTTTGGCGCCATGATGCTCATTCCGGGAACCAGGCTTAAAAACGAGATATCAAAGATCCCCTGGTGGGTCTCCCCGTCGCTGCCCACAAGACCGGCCCGGTCGATGGCAAAGAGCACCGGAAGCTCCTGGATACAGACATCGTGGAGGATCTGATCGTAGCCTCTCTGTAAAAACGACGAGTACACCGCGACCACAGGCTTTAAGCCCGCCGATGCCATTCCCGCCGCCGAGGTGACCGCATGGGCCTCAGCGATCCCCACGTCAAAAAAACGGTCCGGGAACTGCTTTGCAAACCTGGAAAGCCCCGTGCCATCGGGCATGGCCGCCGTGACTGCCACGATCCGTGGATCCTTCTCTGCCAGCTCACAGAGCTTTTCTGAAAAAACATCCGTATAACCCGGGAACTGCTTTTCTTTTAACGGCTTCCCCGTTTCAATATCAAAGGGGTCCACTCCATGGAACCGGGAGGGGTTCTGCTCCGCCGGGCCGTAGCCCTTTCCCTTGGTGGTCACCACATGGACCAGGACCGCATGGCGGACCCGCTTGGCCTCCTTTAAGACCTGGACCATTTCCTCCACATTGTGGCCGTCCACAGGCCCCAGGTAGGTGATCCCCATGTCCTCGAACAGCATCCCTGGCACTAAAAACTGCTTGATCCCGTTTTTAGCCAGGAAAAGGCCGTTGACCATGGCTTTTCCGATCACCGGCACGGACCGCAGGGTGCGTTCCACCTTAAGCTTCAGATCCGCATAGCCCTCTCTGGTACGGACATTGCTCAGGTACCGGGACATGCCGCCCACGTTTTTTGAAATGGACATCTCGTTGTCATTTAATACGATAATAAAATTTTTCTTCAGCTGGGCCGCATTGTTCAAGGCCTCATAGGCCATGCCGCCCGTTAAAGCGCCGTCTCCGATGATGGAGATGACCGAATAGTCCTCGCCCAGGATCTCTCTGGCCTGGGCGATCCCCAGGCCTGCGGAAATGGAGGTGGAGCTGTGGCCCGTGTCAAAGGCGTCATAGGGGCTCTCCTTCCGTTTTGGGAAGCCGCTCATGCCGCCGAACTGGCGCAGATCGTCGAAGCCGTCCTTTCTCCCGCTGAGGATCTTATGGGTATAGGCCTGATGGCCCACGTCCCATATGATCTTATCCTTCGGAAGATCAAAGGCCAGGTGCAGGGCCATGGTCAGCTCCACGACTCCCAGGTTGGATGCCAGATGGCCGCCTGTACGGCTGATCTTTTCCAGCAGAAACTGCCGGATCTCCTGCGCCAGCACCGGATAATCTTCCACTTTCAGCTTCTTGATATCCGAAGACTGTTCTATCTTTTCCAGAAGCATTCCGTTCCTACTCCTTTAAGTCCTATTTCTCCCGGTCCACCAGGGTCTTAATGAGCGTTCCCAGGAATTCCTTATCCCCCGGAAGGCTGTTTAAAGCGTCTGCTGCCCGGTCTGAGAGTGTTTTTACTTCTGCCTTTGCCTTTTCCAGTCCCTTTAACGTCACATAAGTGGTCTTTTCATTCTTTTCATCGCTTAAGACCGGTTTTCCCAGGACCTCTGCGGTGCTCACCAGGTCCAGGATGTCGTCCTGGATCTGGAATGCCATTCCCACGTCGGCAGCGATCCGTTCCACCGTTTCCTCTTCCTCTTTTCCGGCTCCGGCAAGCACTGCCCCGATCCTCATGGACGCCTCTAAGAGCGCCCCGGTCTTTAACCGGTAGATAAAGGAAAGCTGCTCCTCCGGAACCGGCTTTCCTGTCAGCTCCACATCCACCGTCTGGCCGCCGATCATTCCGTAGATCCCGGTCCTTTCTGCCAGGATCCCCATGGCCCTGGCCACCCGCTCCGGATCTCCGCCCAGAGCCAGCGCCTTAGCCGCTGTCTCAAAGGCAAAGATCATCAGGGCATCTCCGGCTAACACCGCCATATCATAGCCGTACACCTTCCAGGTGGTGGGCTTTCCCCGGCGCAGCTCATCGTTGTCCATACAGGGCAGGTCGTCATGGATCAGAGATGAGGTATGGATCATCTCGATGGCCGCCATAAAGGGCAGGATCTCCTTTCCCTTTCCGCCGAGCATCCGGTACGTCTCCATCATGAGAAGGGGACGGAGCCGCTTGCCTCCGGCCTTTACACTGTAATTCATGGCCTCGAAGATCGTCTTCTGGAAGCCCTTTTCCTCCGGCAGGTACGCATACACCGCCGCCTCTGTCTCCGCCGTTTTCTGTTCCAGTAATTCTTTAAAACTGCGTTCCATCGTCCTCTTCCTCCGCCGGTCCTCCGCCCAGGACCATGATCTGCTTTTCGATCTTTTCTATTTTCTCATTGCAGCTCTTCACCAGCCGCATGCCTTCCTCATAATTCTTAAAGGCATCCTCCAGGGAGCCCTTTCCGCCCTCCAGGCGGCCGATCAGATCGTCCAGGGCCGCAAACGTTTCCTCTATGGTCATGTCTGCTCCGTTTTTATCCAGTTCTGCCATCCCGACTCCTCATTCCTTTCCGTTACCAGGGCCGAAAGCGTTCCGTCTGCCACCTGTACGGTGATCCCGCTCCCCGGCGGCGCCTGCTTTACAGAGCCCAGCCGTTTTCCCTCCTGATCCTCGATATATCCAAAGCCCTGGCTCAGCTTTCTTAAGGGAGAAAGCCCCCAGAGCCTGCCGCTGGCCTCTGCCAGCCGTTTTTTATCGTCTTCCATCCTCCGGTCCATGGCGCGGGAGAGGCGTCCTTCCCGGCTCTGGAGCCGTGACCGGATCTCCCCGGTGCGGGCGTCCATGATCCGCTCCAGCCGTTCCTCCTGATCCGCCAGCCGCTGCCTTTTTTCCCGGATCACATGCTGGGGATGGTAAAGCCGGATCTTCAGCTCATCCTGGCGCAGCCTTCCCTTTACCTGATCCAGGAAAAAGCCCATCTCCCGGGAAAGCTTCCGCTTTCTTGCTTCCAGATCCGCCGCAAACCTGGCATAATCAAAGACTGCCAGCTCTGCCGCTGCCGAAGGCGTAGGGGCTCTTAAGTCCGCCACATAGTCGGCAACGGTCACATCCGTTTCGTGGCCCACCGCAGAGATCACCGGCGTTTCACAGGCAAAGATGGCCCGGGCCACCTCCTCCTCATTGAAGGCCCACAGATCCTCGATGGAGCCGCCGCCCCGGCCTACGATGAGAACGTCCAGTCCCATGGCGTCCAGGGTACGGATCCCGTTTACGATGCTCTCCTTCGCTCCCTGCCCCTGTACCAGGGCCGGATAAAGGATCAGCTGCACATAGGGATTCCTCCGTCTGCTGATATTGATGATGTCCCGGATGGCCGCCCCGGTGGGGGCTGTAACGATCCCTACGGACATGGCATATCTGGGGATCGGCCGCTTATACTGGGCCGCAAACATCCCCATCTCCTCCAGCTCCCGCAGAAGCTTTTCAAACCGGACGTACAGGTCGCCCCGGCCTGCCAGCTCGATCTCCGACGCGTAAAGCTGGTATCTTCCGTCCCGCTCGTAAACGTCAACAGTCCCCTTGACCACCACCTGCTGGCCCTCTGCCAGACGGAAGCCCAGCCCCTTTCTCTGGCCCGCGAACATGACGGCCGAAAGGGTCCCTCCCGAATCCTTTAAGGTAAAGTAAATGTGGCCGGAACTGTGATATTTACAGTTGGAAACTTCCCCCTTCACCGAGATCCGGCGAAGAAGGAAGTCCTGGACAAACATATTTTTGATATACGAATTCACCTGCGTGACTGAATATACTCCCGCCATAGCTGCTCTCCGGCCTTGATTTTATTCGGATCTTTCTTCCACCAGCTTCGCCAGGATCCCGTTGACAAAGGCCGGGGCCCCGTCTCCGCCGAATTTCTTGGCCAGCTCCACAGCCTCGTTGATGGCCACCTTCTCCGGAATCTCCTGATCCTCCTTCATCTCAAAAAGAGCCAGCCGGAGGATCGTAAGCTCCACCCGGCCCATGCGTCTGGTCTTCCAGCCCTCGGCCACCCCGTTGATCTTCTCATCCAGCTCCGGGATCTTTTTCATAATGGCCTCCACCCGGGCCTCCAGGGCCGTTTTATCCGCTCCCTCCAGGTCCACCTGGTGGAGCACCTCGTCCGCTCCGTCCTTTCCTGTAACGTCCTCCACCGGAGCGTCAAAATACCGCTCCAGCTGTTCCTCCTTTTCCTCTGCCGGATAAAAATCCTGGCAGAACAGCATCTTAAAGCAATGTTCCCGAGCTTCCCTTCTGGTCATCGGATTACCTCCATTTATAATCTGAACCGTTTCTTCGATTTCATTTTCTGGTCTTATCTTTCGATTATACATGAATCTGCATAGTTTCACAAGACCTTTATGTATGCGGACGCAAAAAACAGTATCCCCATAGGACAGACGCACGGCGCTTCCCGGACGCAGCAGGCAGACAAAAAATTTTATTTTTTTCAAAAAAAGACTTGCTTTTTTTGAAATCCATGGTACCTGACTTCCGTCGTTTCTCTCAAAACATAGTACTCAGGAGTCCAGGAGGATACAGTTCTGAAAAAGATTGTTGATTTCTTTTTCAGTGA